>JAKSJJ010000270.1 GCA_024398335.1 Bacteroidales bacterium
CTTCTCGCGAAGAACTACACCGGCTACAAAAACCTGATGAAGATCTGTTCCGAAGGTCACATCAACGGAAAGTACAACGGCAAGCCGAGGGTGACCCACGAATTCATAGAGCAGAACTCAAAGGATCTGATATGTCTGTCCGCATGTATAGCCGGAGAGGTGCCTTCCGACATTATTAATGGAGATATCGAGGGCGCCAAGAAGGCGATACAGTGGCATAAGGACGTATTCGGAGACAACTACTACCTCGAGGTGCAGCTCCATCAGACCCAGCTGAAAGACCTTCCAGCCGAGGCCTACGACAAAGTCATAGACACCTACAACCGTCAAAGGATAGCGAACAACGTTATCTTCGACCTTGCCGATGAGATGGGCGTGAAGGTCGTCGCCACCAACGATGTCCACTTTGTCATGAAAGAGGACGGTCCGGCGCACGACAGGCTCATCTGTCTTACCACAAACGCTTCATTGAGCGAGGTTTACAGGATGCGATATACCCAGCAGGAATACCTTAAAAGCGAGGAGGAGATGCTAGAGCTCTTCCCTAAGCATCCTGAGGTCATAAGCCGAAGCGCGGAGATCGCTGACAGAATCGAGGAATATAAGATCGACCGAGGCCACGTCCTTCCTAAATATGAGATCGCACCTGAGTTCTTGGCTGATATTGACAGTTATCTGGAGAAATACAAGAGCGTGATAGACGAAGGACGCTGTGATAAAGAAGGGAACTATCGAGGAGATGAGTTCTGCTACAGCGTCGCATACCTGTGCCATCTCACTTATGAAGGAGCCAGAAAAAGATACGGCGAGACATTGAATGAAGAGCAAGCGGAGCGTATCGATTTCGAGCTTAAGACCATATGCCGAATGGGATTCCCGGACTACTTCCTCATTGTCCAGGACTATATCGCGGCGTGTCGTGCGCAAGGCAGTCTCGTGGGCCCTGGACGTGGATCTGCCGCAGGTTCCGTAGTTGCCTACTGTCTTAAAATCACCAACCTCGACCCTATCAAATACTCTTTGCTGTTTGAGCGATTCCTCAACCCAGACCGTATCAGCATGCCTGATATCGACGTGGATTTCGAGGATCTTTCCCTCGCGCACAAATATGTAGAGGAGAAATACAGTTCTGACCATGTCTCACGTGTCATAACCTTCGGTACAATGGCGGCCAAATCCGCTATCAAGGATGTCGCCCGTATCAGCGAGCTCTCTATCGAAGAGTCTAACCGCCTCAGCGGCATGGTTCCGGACCGTCTCAGCGAGAAAGTAGAGAAGGAATATCCGTACAATCCTAAACTGGATGAACTCAAGAAGGGATTCAGCGCGTTTGAAAAGGAAGTCGAAGTTGACGACCCCGATGTTGAAGGCGGAAAGAAACTGGTAAAGAAAATGTACCAGAAAGGTCTTGAGGAAGTTGACGCCAAGATCAACCTCAAGAACTGCTTCCGGCTCGTCCCTGAATTCCAGGAGGAACTGAACAGCGGAAGTGAAAAGTGCAAGGAGGTTCTCAAATATGCGCAGATGCTCGAGGGAAGTATACGTCAGGTGGGCATGCACGCCTGCGCTACCATTATCGGACGAGGAAACCTCACGGACTATATTCCTATCTGTCTTTCCGTAGATAAGGAGTCTGGCGAAGAGGTCTGGACCTCACAGTACGACGGACACTACATCGAGGATGTCGGAATGCTCAAGATGGACTTCCTGGGTCTGAACACTCTGTCCATCATCCACATGTGTCTTGACATGATAAAAGAGCGTTTCGGAGAAGACATCGACATAGAGGCCATCCCTATCGACGACGCTCCGACATACGAGCTTTACGGACGTGGAGACACCACCAGCGTGTTCCAGTTCGAGTCTCCGGGAATGAAGGAATGGCTCCAGAAACTCCACCCTGAAAGGTTCGAGGACCTCATCGCTATGAACGCCCTTTATCGTCCGGGCCCTATGGATTATATCCCTTCATTCGTTGAGAGAAAACTCGGTCATGAGGAGATAAGCTATGACCTTCCGGAAATGGAAGAGTTCCTCAAGGAGACCTACGGAGTGACAGTATATCAGG
>JAKSJJ010000271.1 GCA_024398335.1 Bacteroidales bacterium
GCGCATAACAATAAAATGCGACCTGTCATCAGACGGCGGAAAATACGATTTCGGTCGTCTTGAGAGCAAACCGATACATGCCTCTCAAAAAAGCGAGACGATAGAAAATGAAGGCTTTATCACGATAAAAGTGCGCCCCAATCCGGAGTTATACTCCTGTCTAATGACATTCCCGCACATCGAGGTCATAAGCCCTCAAAATGTGCGGGAAGCATTCTGCGGGGAAATCAGAAAGATTTCCTCCCATTATAAGGAATTACTCTCTGGCGGCGAGTAGAAGTTCTCCCAATTCCTTGATATCCCTTACGATAAGATCTGGAGGGAAGAACTCTGGCGCGGGGTTGACTCTCGCGTCCTCGGCAACAGCCAGGGCGGTCTCGATGGTGGTCTCACCTGAAAGGACGAGCACTCCGAAAGAGCCTGCGTTATGCGCTGTCGCGGTGTCGGTATAAATGCGGTCTCCGACCATGGCGATCTCGTCAGGCTCAAGGCCATGACGCATCATGATGCCCTTGAGCATGTTAGGATCAGGTTTCCCAAGGACGATATCGGGCTTGCGGGAAGTGGCATGCTCTATACACTTGCAGATAGAGCCGCAATCCACGAGCACCACCTGCTGGTCCGTAGGACAGACCTTGTCAGGGTTGGTAGCGATATAAGGAACACCCTGGGAAGCCCACCATGCGGCACGACAGAGACGCTCGTACACCAAGGTGGTGTCAAAGGCCACGACAAGTACGTCAGGTACATCTGAAGGGTCATCTGAGCATGCCTCGAAACCGGCCTTCTCGAACTGGCTCACCATGCTTGGAGTACCGAGCATGAAAAGGCGTTTAGCGTCTGGATAATGAGTCTTTATATAATCGATAGCCGCGAGCGAAGTCGTGTACATGTTATCCTCCTCGGCGTGGATACCCATCTTAGCGAGCTTCGCCAGATAGTCCGCCACCGATTTTGTAGGATTGTTGGTAAGGAAAGAATAACCGATTCCCGCCTTGTCCATGCTTGAGAGAAAATCAAGCGTAAAAGGGAAAAGATTGCTGCCCAGATAAATCGTGCCGTCCATATCAAGGGCGAGACGACGCACACGACGGAGTTTCTCTTTCAACTCCGGGGATATCACCTTATTATAATTTTCTTCCATGTTGTAGGTTTTGTACGACGCGAATATAATAAAATTAAGCGAGGATACGCTTTAGACCGCGGATCATACGGTCCAATGCCTCTCGGAAAATCTCATGAGAGGTGGCGAGATTGATTCTCATGTAGCGCTCATCCCCGTACATAGCCCCGGAATTGATCCATACCTTCTCCACGGATGTAAGCTCCTCTTGTATCACCTCCGTGCTCACAGGAGCCGCCGAGCAGTCCAGCCACGCCAGATAAGTTCCCTGAAGGTCGCAGACGGTCCACCCGAGTTCCTTACGCACCGCCTCTCGAAGCATAAGGAAATTCTCATAGACATACCCGTTCATCTGCTCAAGCCAGCTCTCCCCTTCTTCGGAATATGCCGCCTTCAAGGCCTCGACGCCGAAAGGATTGACATCGCAGACCTCGTTATCATTCACCGCCCTGTCTATCTTCTTCATCCACTGAGGGTCCGGGCATATAATGTTGGATATCTGCAGTCCCGCGATATTGAAATTCTTCGAAGGAGAATTAAACACCACGCACGGGACATCGGGGCATGCGACCGCCATTGGCGTGAACCTGTGACCCGGCATCTCTATCTCGCAGTGAATCTCGTCCGATAGCAGAATCGTCCCTGTCTTCGCGCACAGCGCCCCTACCTTCTGAAGTTCCTCCTTTGTCCATATCCTTCCCGTCGGATTGTGAGGGTTGCAAAAGAGCAGGACCTTCACCTGCGGATCCTCCAGCTGCCTCTCAAGCAAGTCAAAATCAATGACATAACTATCCTCCTTACGAACTAGAGGATTCTCCACAAGCACACATTTAGCGTTACGTACGCTAGTGTAGAAATGATTATATGCGGGAGCGTTTATCAAGACCTTGTCGCCAGGCACGGTGAAGGCCTTAAGGGTAGCGGCAATCGCGGGAATG
>JAKSJJ010000272.1 GCA_024398335.1 Bacteroidales bacterium
ATCAACTCCCGCAACGGCAACACCCGCGCCTTCGCGGAGCGAAACGCTATCAACGCCCCTATCCAGGGTACTTCAGCCGACATTATCAAGCTGGCGATGATAGCTGTAGACAGGCGTATGAAGGCGGAGGGCCTGCAAAGCCGCATGGTGCTCCAGATTCACGACGAGCTCGTGTTCGACGCTGTACGCTCGGAGCTTGAGCAGCTGAAGAAAATCGTAAAAGAAGAAATGGAAAACGTAGTGGAGCTCTCAGTTCCGCTTATAGTAGAATGCAATTATGGAGAAAACTGGCTTGAAGCACATTAGCGAGGAAGACCTCATCCAGCTCGCGAAGAAGAAGAACGAAGGAGCCTTCCTGCAGCTGTACAACAAGTATAGAGAAGGTCTGAAAATACACCTGGGGAAGATCATCAACCCTTGGGACGTGGACGACGTGTGCCTTCAGACTTTCCTGAAAGCTTTCCTTAACATCGACCGCTACGACAAGAACAAAGGCGAATTCCGCACATGGCTCTACACCATTGGCTGGAACAACGCCCTGGACCACCTCGGACAGGGAAAAAGAGAGCAGGACAACATGCCTACAACGTCTATAGACAACTCCGACGAGAGCAGCGCGGCGACCCGCATCAGCGCTCCGGATAAGACTGTGGACGAGGCGATAAGCTTCCAGGAGGACTACGACAAGCTCCTGCGTTACATCGATGGGCTGAGCGAGCTTTACCGTGACATCGCCAAGGACCGTTTTCTGGAGGAATTGGAGTACAATGAGATAGCGGCCCGAAGGGACTTGCCTCTGAATACCGTGAAGACCCGTATCAAAAGAGCGAAGGAGTTCTTGCAGAAAATGATGGAGGAGGACATGTAATGACATACGAGCAGTTTGAGCCATACATCAAGGAGGCTTTCCCCTTTGTCAGCGAGAAGCAATTGGGGCAGTTTCGTGCCCTGGATGCCTTGTACAGGGACTGGAACTCTAAAATAAATGTCATATCACGAAAAGATATCGACTCTTTGTACCTTCATCACGTCCTACACTCGCTCTGCATAGCGAAATACGTCCTGGGCGAGGATTTGCCAGGCTGGGCGGAAGACGGAGCGGCCCAGGTGCTGGATCTTGGCACAGGCGGAGGATTCCCGGGCATTCCGCTCGCGATACTTTTCCCTCACATTCAGTTCACCCTTTGCGACTCAGTGGGAAAGAAGACCATAGTCGCATCCGCGGTGGCGCAGGCGCTTGAACTGGGGAATGTCACTGTCGTGAATGACAGGGCCGAGAAACTCCCCCAGAAGTTCGACTGGGTCGTATCCCGCGCCGTCACCGCTCTTGAAGGATTCATCCCTTGGGTCAAGGGGAAATACACCCAGGGCATACTCTATCTTAAAGGTGGAGACATTGCCGAGGAAATTGCCGTCGCGATGGAAAGACACAGGATACCGAAAGGGCGTGTACATACTTGGAGCATAGACAGATGGCTCCAGGACGAGTATTTCGAGGGCAAGTGGGTCATACGCATAGAAAAGTTCTAAAAATATTTTGCAAATAAATTGAAAAAGACTACCTTTGCACTCCCAAGTACGAAAATATAAAAACACGAAATAATGAAAAGAACATTCCAACCTTCACAGCGCAAGCGTCGCAACAAACATGGATTCCGTGAGAGAATGTCAACTCCTAACGGACGCCGCGTCCTTGCTGCTCGCCGTCGTCACGGCCGCAAGAAACTCACCGTTTCTTCAGAGGACAGATTCTAGGACTTATTCCTAAGATAAAAAAGCCTGACTCATTCGAGCCAGGCTTTTTTGTGCTTCCGTGTGCCCTGTGAGGCCTAGCACGGGTTCTGTGGAGGGGCGAAGTCGTAGAAAGTCTTGTAGTTTCCTCTACGAGGGGCGCCTGGCTTGTCTGGATAGAAATCGGCCATCTGATCCACCCTTGACTTAAGCGGCGCTAAACGCTCCTGAAGCTCAGCAGAAATATCCTCCCACTTGGTAGCGTTCTGGAAATATGGATCCTCACGGTAGTTATAGACTCTTCCGTCCCAGAAATAAGCATAATC
>JAKSJJ010000273.1 GCA_024398335.1 Bacteroidales bacterium
GGAAGGATATCTGTATAGAACTGGTTAGCCCACAAGGCCAGCTCCGCCTCGCTCTTGAAGAATGAGCCCGGTGAAGGATTGGTCTCAGGCACCTTGGTAAGAAAATCCTCGCATGATGAAAGTGTCAATGCGGCAAGGACTACAGTAAGAGTGATATATATCTTTTTCATCTTCTCAATCGTTTTAAATTAGAATGTGATATCGATTCCGAAAGAGAATGTCTTGGAATATGGATAGACGCAATCGTCGGCTGCCGAAGTCGTGGCGACCTCAGGATCGACGGTACGGCAATACTTCTTCATCGGAGACCAGTAAGCGAGGTTCTCGCCTGAGAAGTAAATACGAGCCTTCTCGATAGCCTTGGTCTTGAACGGAATAGTGTAACCTACGGTGAGGTTCTTAAGACGGATATAAGAAGCGTCCTGGAGGAAATAGTCGCTGACTACTCTGTTAGAAGAGTTCATCAGACGGCCGCGACGACGAGGGAATACAGCGTTGCTGTTGTCCGCGCCCTCCTCAGAAGACCAGCAGAGTTTCTCGAAGTTTTTATCGATGAAAGTAGGTCTCTGGTAAGAGTATGGACCCCAGAAATAGATACAGTTGGCTGCAGGCATCCAGTTGATCTTGCCCACACCCTGGAAGAAAATCTGGAAGTCGAGACCATACCACTGGAAATCACCGCGGAGAGAGTAGTTGTAACGAGGCAGGCTGTTACCGATGACACGGCGGTCGCCAGGGTTCTCCAAAGTATTATCTCCAGTATCAATCTTGCCGTTCTTGTCAAGATCGACATAGATGATATCACCGGCCATCAGATGGTTGTTCGGAGCTTTGCCTCCATAAACACCCTTGTTGGCGTTCTTGTCATCGACATTGGCGGCGTATGCGGCAGCCTCTTCATCTGTCTTGAAAAGACCTGCGGTTGTATAACCCCAGATATCTCCGAGGCGCTTACCTACGTAATGGTCGCTCAAAGATTTCTTTTCGTTATCAAAGCGGGTGATCTTGGAAACATTGTCACCCAATGAAGCGCTTACTCCGTAAGAGAACGGCTTGCCGGCGAGGCGGAAGCTGTCGCGCCAAGAGAGGCTCAACTCATAACCGATTGTACGCATGTCAGCCGCGTTCTCCTTCGGTGCGGATTCTCCGTACACCGCAGGAAGAGTTCTAGCTTTGGTAAGCATGTTCTTGGTATCACGGATATAGAAATCTCCGCTGAACGAGAGCCTGTCTTTGAGGAATCCGAGATCCAAACCGACGTTAGTTGTCATGACTGTCTCCCAAGTAAGAGAGCTTGATACAGGGGATGACGCGGTAGCGCTGAAGACCTTGTCCTTTCCATTGAAAGTAAAGTCCTTCGCCTTTGTTGAGATGGTATCCCAATAGTAATAATTATCTACCTGCTGGTTACCCAGAGAACCGAATGAGGCGCGGAGCTTAGCTCTGTTCCACCAACCCTTCATCGGCTCCCAGAAAGACTCCTCAGAGAGTCTCCAACCTGCTGATACTGAAGGGAAGAAGCCCCAACGGTTACCCTTAGGGAAACGAGAAGATCCATCATAACGAGCGGATACCTCTACAAGGTAACGGCCCTTGTAATCATAGTTTACACGGCCGAAGAAACCAAGGGTACGATAAGAAGAGTTTACCTCCTTCGCCGCGGTTATCTCACCTTCTGCCATGTTGATGTAAGAAAGGTCCGTCAAAGAACCGTTCTGCTGGATAGTCATGGTAGAAGAGCGGTAATCATCGAAGTTTCCTCCGAGGGTGACTCCGAGGTTATGGCCGCCGAAGTTCTCGTTATACTGGAAGAAAGCGTTGACGACATGACCGTCACGATAGTACCTCTGCTCACGATAGAAATCGTAGATAGATCCGTTGGTGAAGGTTCCCTGAGGAATGGTAGTGTCAGAGCCTATGTACATACGCTTGTTGGCATTGTCATAGGCGTTAAGAGTAGGATAAGACCTGTAAGACTCAAGCTGGTCATGACGACGATAAGTATAGTCAGCGATGAACTTGAGACCCTTGACGATGTTGAAAGTAAGAC
>JAKSJJ010000274.1 GCA_024398335.1 Bacteroidales bacterium
CGCATACTCCTTTATAAATAGGCGTATCTCGTTGGAAGGGAAGGCCTGAAGATAACACTTTTTCACGTCAAGCACCTTGTCGAAGAAACGGCCGACATGGAAGCCTAGTCCATAACGCTCTTTCTCGCTTAAGGCTTCTGGATCCTCGCCGTCGAAAATCCACCTTCGGTTGGAGAATGTGAACTCGAGCTTGTTGCGGTAGAACTCTGTCTTCTCGGAGCCCAGGATAGGGGAGATTTCCGGAACATTGAGGTGGCCTATGCGCACGAGTTGGTCATAGACTTGCTGCTGCCTGGCCTGGAGCTGCATAGGGTATGGCAACGGTTGCCATTTACAGCCTCCGCAGACGCCGAAATGGTCGCAGAAAGGCTCCAGACGGTGCTCCGAAGGCTTGACCATACGGAGGATGAATCCTTCCATATAGTTCTTCTTTTTCTTTGTGACCTTGATGTCCACGACATCACCCGGGACGGCGAACTGAACAAAAACGACGGCTCCGTCAACATGGGCGAGAGCCTTGCCTTCCGCCGCTACCGCCTCTATCTCAATGTTTTCGAGGATTATCTCCTGATGTTTTCTCATTGTGTCAATATTTTTCGGTTGCAAAAATAGCAACAAAGTCTTAATTTTGCGTAGCAATAAACAAAAAACAGAGTCGATGCATATAGGAATCGCCGGAAATATCGGAGCGGGGAAGACTACGCTCACAAGAATGCTCGCCGCCCACTATGGCTGGACTCCGAGGTTCGAGTCCGTGACTTTCAATCCTTATCTGGAAGACTATTATAAAGATATTAAAAGGTGGTCATTCAATCTGGAGATATTCTTCCTTGTCAGACGACTTGAAGATCTCATGGAGATCGCGAAAAGCGAGTCTGTGATTATCCAGGACCGTACTATCTTTGAGGGCGTGAACATTTTCGTGAAGAATAACTACGATATGGGAAACCTCAGCGAGAGGGATTTCAACACATACATGGAGATATATAACACGATGACCAGCGTGTCGAAATACCCCGATCTTCTTATCTATTTGAAATCATCCGTCGCCCATCTTGTCTCGCAGATACAGAAAAGGGGACGTGACTACGAGCTCGGAATGAGCCTTGAATATCTGAAAAATCTCAACGAGAGATACGAGCAGTGGATAGCGGCATATCCGGGCAATGTACTTATTATCGACGCGGACGGCATGGACTTTGAGAACCGTCCGGAGGATTTCGCTCATATAACAGACCTTATAGATTCCCGCCTTTACGGCTTGTTCCAATAGGCAGGGAATAGATATATAAATTCTTAAAATCAATGGAAAACACAAAGAAACCGGTCGTTCTTGACCATCCTGCAGTCATCGTCGTTGACATGCTTAACGATTTCGTGACTGGACCTCTCACATGTGAGAGAGGCAGGGCTATCGTCCCTGCGACAGCTCAGCTTGTAGATGCTGCCAGAGCAGCAGGCGTGCCTGTTATTTTCAGTAATGACGCGCACCTTCCGAAAATTGATCGTGAACTCGAGATATGGGGTGACCACGCTATCGTAGGTACACCAGGAGCAGATGTTATTCCTGAATTGAAGCTTTCTGAAAAGGACTTCGTAGTTCCTAAACGTCGCTACAGCGGCTTCTTCCAGACTGACCTCGACATCCTTCTTAAGGAACTCGGCGTCAAGACAGTGATCATGACAGGTCTTCACGCTCACATGTGCGTACGTCATACCTCGGCAGACGCGTTCCAGCTCGGATATAACGTTGTCGTCGCTAAGGAGGCTACCGACTCATTCACTGAGCAGGACTATCTTTACGGACTTGAGTATCTCAAGACTTGCTACGGCGCTGACGCATACACTAACGAAGAGCTTATCGCCGCTTTCTAGTTTAACAGACATCGCTCATAAAAAGGCATCTGGAGTACGTCCCGATGCCTTTTTTTGATTATCTTTGCGTATCAGAAAATACATAGAAAATGAAAATCCTAATATTGTCATGTAACACTGGCGAAGGCCATAATTCGTGTGCGAAAGCCCT
>JAKSJJ010000275.1 GCA_024398335.1 Bacteroidales bacterium
GAATGGGCAACATTCTCAAAGGCATGGGTGAGGAATCGGACGAAAACTATGTCAAACCGAGCGTCTCCGGCATGCCACGCTTTGTCGAGGGCGCGCGCTACTGGCGCCAGTGGGCAGGATTTGACAAGAGCGTATATGACTGCTCACCAGAACCTGAGAATGACTACAAGGACGACTACACCTGCCGAGGACATTGGGTAAACACCCTCAGCGCAGGGTCAAGGGTCAACCCTTCCAAACGAGGCAAAAACATTCCCCTTGACCTTTCCATGGCCTTCCACACCGACGCCGGCACTACCCCTGACAGCACTATCGTCGGCACTTTGGCCATCTATACCAAGCTCAGCGAAGGAAAAGACGAATTCACCTGGGGAGGAAAACGTCAGACCTCCAGAGAACTCACGGACCTTATTCAAAGTCAGATATGCGACGATGTCAGAAGCAGTTTCGAGCCTCTTTGGAGACGCCGTCCATGCTGGGATCGGGTCTATGCGGAATCACGCATACCTGATGTTCCTTCCCTTCTTCTGGAGCTTCTCTCGCACCAGAACTACGCTGATATGAAATATGGACTCGACCCGACTTTCCGTTTCACCGTCAGCAGGGCCATCTACAAAGGCATGCTCAAATATCTCAGCGCCCACTATGGTTGTCCTTATGTTGTTCAGCCTCTGCCGGTGAATTCCTTCTGCACAGCGTTCGACCCTTCAGACAGTTCCAGGGTCATTCTCAGTTGGAAAGAGACCGTTGACACCCTTGAGCCTACCGCCGCGGCTTCTTACTACAAAGTCTATTCAAGAATTGACGAGCAGGGCTTTGACAACGGCCAGATAGTCGAGGTAGAGCGCGATGGAGAATGGCTCAAAGCGAGCCTTCCCGCCGCCAAGGGGCACATCACAAGTTTCAAGGTAACAGCCCTTAATAACGGAGGCGAGAGTTTCCCTTCGGAGATTCTCGCAGTCGGTATCCCTGAGCAAAAGACAGGCGGCGACGTGCTGATAGTCAATAACTTCACCCGTATCAGCGCTCCGGCATTCACAGAGAATCCGGATTACTGCGGCTTTGATAACCGCCTTGACAGCGGAGTGCCTTACATACAGGACGCTGGCTTCATCGGCGATATGTACAACTGGACCAGAAGCGAGAAATGGGAGGATGACGACAGGCCGGGATTCGGAGCGTCGTTCAGCGACTGCGCAGGCAAGGTAATAGCAGGAAACAGCTTCGACTTCTGCTTTGCTCACGGACGACTCTTCTTCAATGAAGGCAGGGCGTTCTGCTCTTCTTCCGTAGATGCCTTCACTTCAGGTCAGGCGGTTCTCAGTCCGACGCTGGATCTTATCTGCGGAAAGCAGGTAAGCACCATCGTAGGTAGAGGAACAAGCGGAGTCAAGTTCACCGTCTTTACCCCTGAACTACGTCAAGCCCTGCGTGAGGCGGCCTCACATGGAACATCCCTTTTAGTCTCCGGAGCCCACATCGCGACTGATGTCTGGGGGAAGGTTTACCCTATCAAGATAGATAAAGCCCTGAGGGACAGTACAATAAACTTCGTACAGGAAATCCTTGGATACAAATGGATGACAAACTACGCCAGCCACAGCGCCGACGTCTATCCTTGCGGCAAACGTAAGACGCCTCAGCCCGAGCTTGAGACATTCCATTTCAACAATGAATATTCCTCGGCTATCTACCGCGTCGAGACTCCTGACGGCATAATCCCGGCAAATTCCGACGCTCAGACCTTCCTTCGCTATGCGGACAACCGCATCAGCGCCGCCGTCTGCTACAGCGGGAAAGTTGACGAAAACTCATACAAGACTATCAGCATAGGATTCCCTATCGAGACTATAACTGACAGGCAGGCGGCACAGGAGCTGATCCATTCCTGCCTTGAATATTTTGATCAGAAAAAATGACAGCAAGAGAAAAAGAAATCATCTCGCTGATTCATAGCGAGGTCAAACCGGCTCTGGGGTGTACGGAGCCTATCGCTGTCGCCTTGGCGGTCACTAAGG
>JAKSJJ010000276.1 GCA_024398335.1 Bacteroidales bacterium
GGCATAAGAGGTTGCTTTGATTTGGGACTGCAAAGATACCATTAATTTTTAAAACACAAAACTTTTTTCATAATTTTTCATTCAATCTCGCCACCCTTATGCCGTTTTTCGCATAAGAAGCAAGACTCTTACTCTCTATCACCACCTTTCCGGCCAACGAAGAGGCGTCCAGAAAGCACATCACTCCCCCATTCTCGTATGCGAAAGCCACATGAGAAATGTCAAGCCCTTCACGAGGAGACTTGAAAAAGACGATGTCTCCTGGCTTGATCGCTCCGACGACCTCGCTCCTGCCAAGTTTCGCCTGACTTATATAATAGTATGGTCCGCTGAAATTAAGGACATCCTCCATCTGGCGTATAGCCTCTATCCTCTCCGGACGACCTTTCAGGGCCGGATACAAAGAGGAATTGGCGCTCATGAAAGAAAAGCTCTGCCGGAAAGGCTCGCCCAGCTCGTAGGTGTACTCCCTGAGCACGCCGGCGCCCTCGTTCTGAAGTATCCACTCTGAAGAATAATGCACCCTGGAAGCATAGCCGTCAATTCGGCCGCCACGATAGCGCATCTGGCGTATATTGTTTTCAAGAAGAGCGTAGGACGGATCGGCGGAGCGAAGGTGTGAATCATCAGCAGAGCCCTTCCTCCCAAGGCTATTATCAAGAGCCAAGCCCTTGACAGTCAACGCGAACGAGCAGCACATCTCCACGAAAGTGATACAGTCCGTCTTATCCAGGAAAACCTTCAAAGTCTCCGGCTCCCCTTCGCATGCTCCGCCGACATACGGCGTTCCGAGAAACTCCTTCGCGACCCTCAGCACAAGTGAGGACATCGGTCCTTCAGCATATGTACACACCTTGTTATAGACACGGGCGAAAATCTGCTCGTTGACACTCTGGACAGTGTTGTAATCAATGATGCGACGTATGGCTCTTTGGCAGACAGGGCAAAAGCCCTCGGCGGCGTTAGTGCGCATGCGGCAGTCATAGCATCCGCGATAGACCCCTTTAGACTGATATCCGGCGCCCTCGAAGACTCCGACCTTACCCCATGACTGAGGCGACGGACGAGGCGTCCCCTCCTCGAGCATATCCTCCCATTTCGAACTGAAATCATACAAGGTCGAGATGTTCTGCTCCCATGGCTCGACATCAGGATAGTAGTACTCCACGAACTGGTCGTCGTAGAAATATTCGTCAGCCAGAGCGCCGAAGCTGTGCCCGAACTCATGCACCACAACCGGTGCGAATGAAGGATGGCCTGTCGTTGTAAGAGTGTATGAATTATAGATTCCGCCGCCACCGTAAGTGTCTGTGTTAGCGAGAATTATGATATGCTCATACGGAAGGCCCGAAAGCACGTCATGAACCTTGAAAAGAGAACTTGTCGTAAGATAACGGTCGGAATAGAACGTGTCAAAATGAGACTCCAACGCCGTCTCCCTCCACTGACCTTCGCGAGGGACGCTGACCCCGCTCTGCGCCGACGGGCAGCAGACCGCGGTGATATTGAATCTATCCCTACATGAAGAGAAAGGCTCATGCGAGAAAAGGGCGTCGACTGTGGCGCGGGCCTTCGAGAGGAAAGCGTCCATCTGGCTCTCCATGTAGCCCTCGGCCATGATGACGACATCTATGCAATCCTTGCTGTCGCCCCCTTTGTGAAGGCTCACGCACGGCACCTTCGACTCGCTCTTCTTCTTTATAAGGATATCCGACGGATCGACGACATGGCTCATGCTCGCCGCCTCCTTGCCCCAGAAATCAAAAAGACGCACAGTGACCTGAGCCTTGTCCGCAGGCATAGGAAGGAGATAGACATTCTCGAAACTCTTTCTCACGCGGGTGGCCTCCTCGGTAGCCTGCCACTCCTGGAAAAGAGTAGAGAACGAGTTCTTATACAGGACCTTACCGCTGGCGAGGTCCTTCATTACGATCTCACCGTTACCCCTGACAGGAGCGTCTGTAAGATTCACATTCCTGCCGTACCAATTCTCCGTGGAAGACATCTTCCTCAGCGAT
>JAKSJJ010000277.1 GCA_024398335.1 Bacteroidales bacterium
GCTACGACGGCTCCAGAGCTATAACCAGTGGTAGGGATACGTCCTGTAGAGTGGTTGGTCTTGATAGAGCTCATCCATGCGATACATCCCTCTACGGTGTCGTTGATGTCAGTCTGCCATGTGCCGGAAGAATTAGGGTTCTTGATATTGGCAAGACGGCCTGTTATGCCGCCCAAGGCATAATCTCCGACGATATCCATGGTACTGTAGCAATTCTTCACAAGGCCGTTTGAGGCGAGCTCTCCGACGACTCCGCCAAGGTATCCGCCAGGACCGGTGAACGCTCCTTTGGTGTAACAGTTCATCACAGTGAGCGACTTGTCAGCGGTAGGGCCTCCGACAATACCGCCGACGCCTGAGCCTGAAGTAGATTTAGCCACATAGAGCTGTACGTCAGCCCAGCACTTCTCGACTAGAACGTCACCTGTTACAGCGCCCAGGATTCCACCTGTACGACCGTTGTACTGATTCTTGAGGTTGCCGCTATAAGAGCAGTTGTTGATGTTGGTATTGGCCGCGGATGCTACAAGACCGCCGCACTCCGCCTGGGCGGAAGAGTTATTCTGGCTGACAGAACATCCGGTAGCGGTCACGCCCGAGATCACGACATGGTGGCTGGTATTTCCGCAGACACATGCGAGAAGAGCGCATATACCCTGATTGCTGACGGTACAATTCTTAAGCTTAAGGTTGCTTACGCCTCCGTGAACAACTCCGAACAAAGAAGAATAAGCCTTGCCGTCGCAACGGAAACCGGTAATGGTATGTCCAGCGCCATCGAAATAGATGACAGCGCCGTTATCCTTTGTCAAAGAAGGCTCCCAGTTCGTGATAGAAGACATATCTATATCAGCGGTCAGCTTGAAGTACTTAGTCTCGCCAGCGGCGATATTAGCGCCCACGCCGGCCATCTGATCCGCGCTCTTGATAAGGTAAGGATCGCTCTGGGTACCGGAACCGTCGAGTTTGACTTCTTCCTTATCCTCGTTATAGCCAGGAATCTTGATCGTGGACATATCCGTTATCTCGAATGGCTTCGCGATGGCGTTACGGGCCGCCTGGAGAACGACAGGGAATACATCATCGGTGACAGGAGTAAGGACAGAACCCTCGACTGTAGTGTATGAGGAAGCTGCCTGACGATAGTTACAATTGTCAGCCTTGATACCCTTGACAGGGCTTATGACAGTCTCCATGACAGTAAGGGCGGCACCATAGCGGGCTGTTCCGTGCTCCATGTGATAGCCGTCACGAGTCTGGTCCCATCCATTTGTATTAAGAGCGGTGGTTCTGAGGTTCTGAAGCATTGTTCCTGTGGCGATAATGCCCTTGAACGGGAAGGTCTCCATGACCTTCTTGCCCTGAGCGACGATAACGTCATACATCTGCTTCTGAGCGGCCTTGGTGTTCTCCTTCGGCCATGTCATATATGGCTGAGAAGCGCTTCCTATCTTGCTCATGTTGAAATAAGCCTGAGAGAGGATCCAGTAGTATTCCGGCTGCTTCTCCTGGGTCGCGTTGACTTTATCGAACATCGCCTGGATAGCGTTCTTCTCCTCGTCAGTCCAGCTCCAGCCAAGACGGTTTCCTGTGTGCTCCTGGAAGGTCACGATGTCCCAGCGACCGCCTGCGGCAACCTGGGCGATGGAGACCTTGCTGCCGTGAGTAGTCCACGTGCCGGCGCCTGCCTCTGCCTTATAAAGGGTGTATTCCTCGGTGTCGAACTTAGCCGCGTACTCAGGCATGGTACGTCCTCCATAATAGAGCTGCGCTACGGTATAATCCGTGACACCTGAGCCCTTAAGCACCTGAGGAAGATACTTGACAGCGTCGTCAGTGAAAGAGTTTCCGATGAAGAGAACCTTCAATGAGGCGTCCTTGAGAGTGACTTTGCCGTCCACATCCGGAGGAGTAGGAGTGTCGCCGCCGCCCTCACCGTAAGGCGAGCCGATGTTGACGATCTTAGAAGTGTTCGTCGTAGCCTGCGCTCCAGGGTGCGAGTAAAGATTACAGG
>JAKSJJ010000278.1 GCA_024398335.1 Bacteroidales bacterium
GGGAGATCTTGAGTGGGATACATATCGCTCCAGCGGAGCCGGCGGACAGAATGTCAATAAGGTCGAGACCGGAGTGCGCGTAAGGCATATCCCTTCCGGAATAGTCGTGGAGAACACTGAGACCCGTTCACAACTGGATAATAGAAACAACGCCTTGAGGATTCTTAAATCCCGTCTGTATGACCTCGAACTCAAAAAACGCCAGGCTAAGCAGGCTGAACTCGAGGGACAGAAGAGAAAGATAGAGTGGGGCAGTCAGATACGAAATTATGTGCTCCACCCATACAAGATGGTCAAGGACCTTCGCACAGGTTACGAGACCGCCGATACACAGGGCGTCCTGGACGGAGATATCAACGACTTCATGAAGTCATTCCTTATGAATAATTAACAACAAACAATAAATTAACTATGGCTTTTCAGTATGCACCTACATTTCAGCTGGGCCCGGACCAGACTGAGTACTACAAGATTCCGGGATCAGAGAAACTCGTAAGCACAGGCGAGTTCGAGGGCGTCAAGATCCTCAAGGTCAGCAAAGAGGCTCTCCAGCTCATGTCTGAGACCGCTTTCCATGACGTGAACTTCATGCTTCGCCGCGCTCATAACGAGCAGGTCGCTTCGATTCTCGCTGACCCTCATGCTTCGCAGAATGATAAATATGTGGCTTTGACCATGCTCCGTAACGCTGAGGTGGCCGCGAAGGGCAAACTTCCTTTCTGCCAGGACACAGGTACAGCTATCGTACACGCAGAGAAGGGTCAGGCCGTGTGGACTAATTTCGACGAGGCCGAGCCTATCAGCCAGGGTATCTTCAACACATACCGTAATAACGCTCTCCGCTATAGCCAGAATGTCGCATATGACATGTACACAGAGAGAAACTCTCATTGTAACCTTCCTGCGCAGATTGATGTCGAGGCTTGCGAGGGCGATGAGTTCAAGTTCCTTTGCGTAGTAAAGGGTGGCGGCTCCGCTAACAAGACATATCTCTATCAGGAGACTAAGGCTGTCCTTCGTCCCGATGTCCTCGTTCCTTTCCTCATGGATAAGATCCAGCACCTCGGAACAGCCGCTTGCCCTCCATATCATGTGGCTATCGTAGTGGGCGGTACTTCTGCCGAGAAGAACCTTCTTACAGTGAAACTCGCCTCTACCAAGTACTATGATTCACTTCCTACCACAGGCGACGACAGCGGCCGCGCATTCCGTGACCTCGGTCTCGAAGGTATTCTCCGCAAGAAATGCGAGGACCTCGGACTCGGCGCTCAGTTCGGTGGTACACATTTCGTTCATGACATCCGTGTCATCCGTATGAGCCGTCATGGCGCCAGCTGCCCTATCGGTCTTGGCGTAAGCTGCTCAGCTGACCGCAACATCAAAGCTAAGATCAATGAGGACGGTGTATGGATCGAGAAGATGGATGACAAGCCATACGAGCTCATTCCTCAGGAGCTCCGTCAGGCAGGCGAGGGAGATGCGGTATATGTAGATCTTAACAAGCCTATGTCTGAGATCTGCGCCCTTCTGAGCCAGTATCCTGTCGCTACCCGTCTGAGCCTTAACGGTACTATCATCGTAGCCCGCGACATGGCTCATGCCGCTATCAAGCTCAAACTTGACAATGGCGAGGCTATGCCTGAGTATATGAAGAATCATCCTGTAATGTACGCAGGTCCTGCCAAGACTCCGGAAGGATACGCTTGCGGTTCAATGGGCCCTACTACATCAGGCCGTATGGATACTTACGTGAACCTCTTCCAGAGCATGGGCGGTTCTATGATCATGCTCGGTAAGGGTAACCGCGCCAAGATGGTCACTGACTCTTGCCAGCGCTGGGGCGGTTTCTACCTCGGTACTATCGGCGGTCCTGCGGCTCTTCTCGCTGAAGAGAACCTTAAGAGCATCGAGTGTGTCGAGTTCCCTGACTACGGAATGGAGGCTGTATGGAAAGTAAGAGTCGAGAACTTCCCAGCCTTTATCCTCGTGGATGACAAGGGTAA
>JAKSJJ010000279.1 GCA_024398335.1 Bacteroidales bacterium
GGCCCATAGCCAGCCAGCGGTAAAGGTTTCCCTCAAGCAGGAGCTCGTCATCAGAGGCGTTAGAGTTGACAACGAACAGATCGACGCCATCATACCCCACAGCGCTTCCCAGGTTTCCGGTAATAGGACTTATGTAAAAGCGAGGTGACAGGTCAAGATGGGGATTCACGGCCTCCGTACGGCCGGAAGCTCCTGTCGAGCAGATTTCCAAAGCGGCCACGACTAGACGTGAATCGGGAGCCACGATCTTGCGGGCGACATACCACTTAGGTCCGAGATTTACAAATGACCACTGCTCGCTCAACTCCGCTAGAGGAGAAGTGAGAGCATACTCGGGACGTCCTACCCTTTGATAGCGCACCGCCGCCCTGATGTCATCATTGGCAAGGGGCAATTCGTTCTGCCATGTAGAAAGGGTATCCGACATATATTTATATATAATCATGTCGGACGGAAGCACATTGGAAGGCAGCCAGTCGGAACTGTCCCTGAGGGCCGCTATCGCATATTTTTCAAGCGTATGAATCCTTTTCGCCAGGTTCTTCTGGACAACGCTGACGACATGCTCCTCGTCCCCGGATACGGACTTTGTCCTCACTGAGGAGACCGCGCAGCCAAGGGCCGAAAGCAAAAGAACGAAGACGATCCAATATTTCTTCAGAAAATCTCTCATCTACTCATGATGATACGGCTCACCACGCATGATGGTGAACGCTCTATATAACTGCTCTAAAAAAATAGCCCTGACCATCTGATGAGAGAAAGTCATACGGGAAAGCGAGATCATAGAGTCGCTCCTTTTATAAACCTCCTCGGAAAAGCCATAGGCGCCGCCGATTACAAACACAAGATCATTTCCGCCGGAAGCAAGACGAGACTCCAGCCATTTTGAGAACTCGATAGAAGTTCTCTCCTTTCCATGCTCGTCAAGAAGAATCAGTTCATCCCCGGGGCGTACATTTTTCAGTATCAGCTCGCCTTCCTTGGACTTGATCTCTTCCTTACTCAGGGCCGAGACATTTTTCAGCTGAGGAATCTCCACGACAGAGCAACGGCCATAATGAACAAGGCGTGAAAGATACAGGTCCATGCCCTCTTTCACCCACTTGACATCGGTCTTTCCGACTGTTATGAGAGTAATCTTCATTATAAAACACTATCTTTGCAAATATAATGCTATGGCTTGGTATTTGCAAGGTATAAATCCGGCAAAAGATTAGAAAGAAATGCTCAAAACATTGAAAATCACTGCAATAACCCTCACAATTCTAGTAGGAGGGCTGATTCTTATGGCTCAGACAGCCGGGTACGACGTATTCGTTCCCATCGCTAAATACATTGAAAAAGGCGACGCGGAGTCTCTTTCCAGCTGGTTCGACGACAATCTGGAGATAAGCGTATCAGGAGCTCCTTCCGTATCAAGTAAGAACCAGGCGAAACAGATCATGAAGTCTTTTTTCGCCACCTCAAAGCCAAGTTCCTTCAGCATTGAACACAAGGCGGCCAAGTCAAACACGAAATTCGCCATAGGACGACTGAGCTGCGGAGCGGACAACTACACAGTCACTTTATCAGTAAGTCTAAAAGGAAAAGAGTATAAAATTCAACAACTAAGAATAGAAAAAGTCCGATAAATAAAATTTGGCACGATTTTGGCAAATACTCTAAATCGGTTAGTTTAGTTGTTAATAATAGGGTTAGAGAGACCGGCAAAGATGTGAATCTGAGACGGTCTCTCTCTTTTTTATCTATTCCCCTTCACGTGGCCGGTAGGACGGCCCGCCTCGTCCATCAGAGGACCCAGTTGTTTTTTTAATTTCGGATCGCCGACCCTTACGGCGTACTTATAAAGTTCGGCGCGCATGGAGTCAAGTTTATCCCTGTACGAAGAGTCATAGGCGAGATTGTTAAGCTCACCTTTATCCTCGGAGAGATTATAGAGTCCTTCCCTATCCTGAAGGAACTGATAGAGCACATATTTCCAGTCGCCTTCGATAATAC
>JAKSJJ010000028.1 GCA_024398335.1 Bacteroidales bacterium
TGCGATTTCGGGCAGCGACAGTCTCAGCGGAGAGAGTGACTTTCCGAGACTCGAAGGTAGTATAGCTGAGACCATATCCAAACGGATAGAGAGGGTCATTGCATACATCGAGATAGTTAGAGCGGAACTTGCTGAACCAGTTCTTAGGGTCCTTACCCTCGCCAAGAGGACGACCGGTGTTCTTATGAGCATAATAGATAGGAACCTGACCCACATTGCGAGGGAAAGTCATGGAAAGTTTTCCTGAAGGGTTCACATCTCCGAAGAGAACATCAGAGATAGAATAAGCGCTCTCGCTTCCACCGAACCATACATTGAGGATAGCAGGGACATTCTCAGACTCCCACTCTATGCTGAGCGCACGTCCGTCGAAGAGGACGAGAACTACAGGTTTTCCAGTAGCGAGAAGGGCCTTGAGAAGCTCCTTCTGTACGTCTGGGATGCTGATATCAGAGCGAGATGAGCACTCACCGGACATCTCAGAAGACTCTCCGAGGGCGGCTACGATCACATCTGCGCGGCGGGCTACAGAGAGGGCCTCACTTAAAAGAGCGGCGTCACTGCGGCCGTCACGTCCGAGCTCTCTTCCGAACATGGTGCTGTTTCTCTCGAGGTTCTCGTCAGAGCAAAGGTTGGACCCCTTGGCATAAAGGACGTTGACATTCTCGCCTGCGACCTCGCAGAGGCCTTCAAGGAAGGTCGTAGTCTCGCTGTGGCGAGCGGCTACGCTCCATGTTCCAGGCATGTTGGCGG
Organism: Bacteroidales bacterium; assembly: GCA_024398335.1. Classification (GTDB taxonomy): domain Bacteria; phylum Bacteroidota; class Bacteroidia; order Bacteroidales; family UBA932; genus Cryptobacteroides. Next base: position 754 of record JAKSJJ010000028.1, read on the forward strand.
CGGTATTGCCCAGAGGGCCGATAAGGGCGATAGTGCCTTTTCTCTGAAGAGGAAGGATAGAGCCTTCATTTTTCAGAAGTACGTATGAGTCAGCGGAAATCCTGCGGGCGGCGGCACGGTGCTCCTCGCAACGGATGACCTTCGCGGCCTTCTCTTCCTGGCAGAATTTATATGGATCCTCGAAAAGACCGAGCTTATATTTAGCCTCAAGCACTCTGCGGCACGCGAGATCCACTTCAGCCATGGTGAGCTCCTTATTTTCAAGAGCGCTCTTAGTCTGGCTCAGGAAAGCCTCTCCGACCATGTCCATGTCAACTCCGGCATGGAGGGACTTGACAGCCACCTCATGATAGTCGCCTACTCCATGATCTATACACTCATTGATGGCGGTATAGTCTGTCACGACAAAGCCGTTCCAGCCCCACTGCTCACGCAGGACATCAGTCATAAGCCAGCGATTGACGCTTGAAGGCACGTCGTCCACGACATTGAAAGAGGTCATGAAACTGCCGGCTCCGGCGTCAGCGGCTGCCTTGTATCCTGTAAAATACTCGTTGTACATCTTCTGGTGGCTCATATCCACGGTATTGTAGTCACGGCCGGCCTCAGCTGCTCCATAAAGAGCGAAATGCTTGACACATGCCATAATCTGCTCGTCGCTGCTGAACTGCTCGCCAGGAAGGCCCTGATAGCCATAGACCATAGCCTTGGCTATCTGCGCGTTAAGGTATGGGTCCTCTCCATTGCCTTCGCTCACGCGTCCCCAACGAGGGTCACGTCCGAGGTCGACCATAGGGCTGAAAGTCCATGCGATACCGTCGCTTCCCGCCTCTACGGCAGCGATATGCGCCGACTCCTGGACGGCGTCCATATCCCATGCGCAAGAAAGGCCGAGCGGAATAGGGAAGACTGTCTCATATCCGTGAATGACATCCATACCGAAGAGCATAGGAATGCCAAGGCGCGAGGAATCGACAGCGATCTGCTGGTAACGACGGATCTCAGCGGCTCCCTTCACATTGAAAAGGCCTCCGACCTCTCCTTTCTGGATACGCTCCTCGACATTGAGGCTGACGCCCTCACCTGTAGTGATGGTTCCCGCTACAGGAAGATTCAACTGTCCGATTTTCTCCTCGAGAGTCATCTTTTTCATCAGAGAGCTCACGAACTTGTCCATCTGCTTGTCGCCTGAAGAAGCAGCGCAGCACGAAGCTACGGCGGCCGCGGCTAAAGCCACAAAAAAGAAGTTTTTAACGATTTTCATATTATTTCCAAGTAAATCCTAGTTTAGTAAGGCCCGCCTGGACATCCTCATCCTGCATGAAGCAGTTCCAGAGAAGACCGGTGCGGTAATTCTCCATCATAACGACGATAGGGCCCTCATCGATTGCTATATAGCTGCTGGCGAACCAGTTATCCTTCAGAGAGAAGGCGTCCTTGAATCCGTACTCGCCCCACAGACGGTCGCCGAGCACATAGTAGAAGTACTCCATGGCCTTCTTCGAATACTCAGGGACATAAGGGAAGGAAGCAAGAGCGGCCGTAGGCGCCACTGTGCCCGTGTCATTGTTAGGAGAAGAGGCGGTATAGCCCTTTGAATAATCCGAGGCGGTAAGACCCCAGCAACGCTCGCTGTAACCGTTCGCGCCATTTGAAGCGCAGTAGTCATGGTTTGTCTGCGCCATCTTGGTATTCTCCGCCCAGTAGTCGAAATGCTCATCTTTCAGCTTGCGAGGATCGAGGCCGAGGAAAGAGTAATGTGTGAAGAAAAGAGGTGAACGGTAATTGAGCTTGTTAGCGCCATTTCTTGTCCATCCCTCATCATAGACGACCTTGTCAATGGTGTGAGTAGGAGAAGAAGCGGCGAGAATATATACTCTCATGGCCTCATTCCAACCGCTGATGGCCATGTTCATTTTCCATCCATAATTCTCGGACCAGTGCCAGTAAAGACGGTTTTGTCCGTTCTGGCGGAACCAGTCCCACTCGACAGCCTCCCAGAGATTCTGTATCTTGTTTCTGATAGCGGTCTCTGAGGCGTCGCTGCCTGTAAAATAATGTTTCAGGGTAAGAAGTCCCTGTACCATGAAGGCGGTCTCTACCAGGTCCGCCCCGTTGTCATAAGTCGAGAACGGCACAGCGTTTCCGCTTGTTCCGTTGAGCCAGTGTGACCACGCTCCGTGGAAACGCTGAGATTTCTCGTCAAGGAAAGTGACGATCTTAAGGATGCGCTCCACACCCTCCTGGCGGCTAATCCATCCCCTTTCAATCGCTACAGGGACGGTCATCAGGCCGAAACCGCTGCCGCCTGAAGTGACGGTCTCGCCAGATCCTTTTCTCTCACGGCTAAGGCCGCTGACCGGATGGGCATGATCCCAGAAATACCCGAAAGCCGCCCTCTGAACCTTCTCGAAAAGCTCATCCTCGCTTATACGAGGGAACTTGTCCGAAGGGTCATACTCTGTCGTGAGAGTATATTTAAAACTATCTACAATGTTAAGTCCCAAGGTCTTACCCTTCGAGACTGTAAGGATATGCTTCTTTGAAGGAAGCAATTTCTCACTGAGTACAAGGACAAGCTCACGTGGTCCATCACCCATGGCGAACGAGAGTTTTCCGTCATATCCTGAAAGGAAAACACTCATCTTCTCCATCTTGTCCAGGTCGATGTTTTCAGAAAAAACAAGTGAGAACTTAGCGTCGAGACTGACTCCGACAGCGCTACCGCCATTTCTGATGACAGTATCGTCTAACTTGGCATATTCGACGAACGCTTTTGGCGTATCGTCCTCATCTACCTTCGGTGAATCCGGCTTTTGGCATCCGGAAAACACCATAACGGCCATCAGGGCCGACGCTAAGATTCTCACTTGGTCTTTCATAGTATAAATCAAGTATTACTCAATGAATTAGTCGATATCAGAAACTTTGACCTCAGCTTTGTAAAGATCCATGACCTCATCCTCGCTGAGAGCCTTGTTGAAGATACGGATCTCGTCGATCTTACCACCGAAGTAGCTGAGCCATGCCTCTGAAGACTTACCTGTCTCACGTGAAGCGAAAGCACCTACAAAAAGGCTGGTGACATCAGTAGAGTGGAATGCGCCGAGAAGTGCCTGCTCACCCTCTGCTGGCTTAGGACCTGCATAGCAAGTAGAAGAGAATACCTTGACACCGTTTACCCAAAGAGCGTCCTCTGAAGTGGTCTCATCGTATGTCAAAGTGACATAGACCCACTTGTTCTGAGCTACCTCAAGGCCCTTGTAGTTAGGGAAGAAACCACCCCACTCAGAAGTTGAGTTGAAGAAATAGCCCTTAAGGACAGTGCCTTCTTCGTTACCGCCGTCAAGGAAGAGGTCAAGCTCACCCCAGTTAGCGTCTGTACCACCGTCGAAAGAAACGATAGCGCCTCTCTGGGAAGGAGCGTTCATCCATGCGCTGAAAGTGAAGCTGGTCATGTTCTTAAGGAAGTTTGCAGGGACATTGAATCTAAGACCGGCCTGGGTCTCATGGCTGTTTGACTTGTTTACATAGCAACCGCCACGTGCGCCCTCAGCGGTGAAGTCGCCCTGTCCGATAACCTCGGCGAGAGTAACGTTAGAAGCTGAAGAGCATTTGTCCTTTGAGTCGAGCGAGAGGTAAGCTACGAGGTTCTTTGCAGCTACGTTAACACCACCGGTAGGATCAACCTTAGGATCATCTTTGCCACCGTTCTTGTCGCAAGAAACCATTGCGAGAGCTGCAACTGAAGCAGCGAGTACGAAAAAGATCTTTTTCATGATTGTTTTTTAAATTTTAAAAATGGGTTAATAATTAGGATTCTGTTTAAGGTTTTGGTTCAGTTCCAATTGTTTCGAAGGAATAGGGAAAAGGTTGTGCTTACCCTCGACATAGCCGTTATCCTTGAGAGCAGTAGCGGCGAGACCGGTACGCCTCAGGTCGAGGAAACGGTCCTCCTCCATAGCGAACTCCGCTCTTCTCTCGTCGAGGATGTTCTCCAGAGTAGCTGGGACGCTAGCAAGCGAGACGCGTGCGCGGACCATGTCAAGAGCGCTCTGAGCTGTGTATCCGCTCTTAAGGCCCGCAGGAGCGGCGCCTCTTGCGAGAGACTCAGCGAAGATGAGCAGCACATCGGAATAACGGAGGACCCTGATATTGTAGTCATATCCATATCCGTTGCTTGACCAGTCGTTGTATGATGAAGGAGTGTAAACCTTACCGTTATATACAGGGTTAGGACAATTCTCGCTGATGTGATCACCTTCAGGAGTAGTGCTGTCTCTGTACAGAAGAGTCGCCGCCATGCGCTCGGTCTCCCCTCTTTCAGTCAAGAATTTGATAAGAGACTCGCTTGGCACGCAGAAGCCCCAGCCCTGCATGTTTCCAGGGGTATTGTTACGAGGTCCCTGGACATATGCGTAAGTGCTGTAAGCGGCCTCTCCTGATACCTTGCCGAGGTCTGAGCTCTGGATCTCGAAGAGAGACTCCACAGAGTTCTCGTTCTCGATAGAGAAGACTGAACGGAAGTTTGGAAGGAGAGCGTACTTGCCGCTGGCGATGACGCTGTCGCAAAGAACAGCAGCCTGCTCATATTCGCCCTGATAAAGATGGACCTTAGCTTTAAGAGCCATTGCTGAGTATTTGTTCACGCGGCCGGCATAAGTCTTAGGCCAAGACTCAGGAAGGCGATTGATGGCGTCGTCGAGGTCTTTCTCGATAAATTCCCAGACCTTATCAGCGCTTGACTGCTCTACAGAAGCGAGCTCCTGGGCTGACATCAGGCGGTCGATGATAGGAACGTTACCGAACATGGTCACGAGGCGGAAATAAGCGTAAGCACGTATGAACTTAGCGTCACCGATAGACTGAGCGGCATGCTTGAGGCCATCCTCGTTCTTGAGCTCATCAAGGAAAAGACCCATCTGCTCAATAGCGTTGTTGGCCGCTGATGACATGTTATAGTATCCTGTCCACTGAGCTGAGATAAGCTCATTGGCGGCGTCGAAGGTGAACTCGTCAAGCACACGTGTAGTAGCGCCGTCCTCAGGTGTAGAACCCTTGTCAGCGTTATCGGAAGTGATCTCCAGACATCCTATGTAAGGGAAAGAAGATGTGTCATAAGAGCGGGTCTGAGCGTACGCGGCGCTGATGGGCTTAAACACATTTTCCGGCTTAGAATGGTCCAAGCTCAAAGATGTGGTAGTACCTTCAGGCCTGATATTCAGAAAAGAAGAGCAAGAGGCGCAAACGATCGCGGCGCATGCTGTAAGTATTATTCTGCTTTTCATGATATTCGCTTATTTGAAGTTAAGTTTGAGACCGAAGGTATAGATAGACTGCATAGGATGGGTCGCGGTGTCGATACCTGACTCAATCGGAGAGCCGCCGATCTCGGTCGTGAAACCGTTATAAGGGAAGTATGTGAACGGACGCTGAGCAGAAACGTAGAGGCGAAGTGAATTGATGAACTTAGCCTTTCCGAAGTTCCTGATAGTGTAGCCCAACTGAGCGTTCTGTATTCTGAGGAACCAACCCGGCTCTACGAAGAAGCTGTTAGCCTGCTGGGTGTAAGCGTCGGTATATGCCTCAGGTGAAGGATACTTGTTGGAGTGAGCGTCAGCTCTCCATGCGTTCTTGTAGAAATCAAGGTCATAGTTACCGTCAGAGAAAGTACCTCTGTTCATTCTCTTGGCGTTCAATATCTTATTACCGAACTGGCCGTAGAGAGAAATACTGAAATCGAGGTTCTTCCAGTTGAGACCGAAGTCAAGACCTGTCATCACTGCAGGAATAGGGCATCCGAGGGATACCTTATCCTCGTCATCGATGACGCCGTCACCGTTCTGGTCCTTATAGCGGAAATAACCCTTAGCCTTGATTGTCTGGATCTGGTCATCGAGCAAAGCCGCCTTGTTGGACTCATAGACGCTGTCGATCTCATATCCCCAGAATGTTCCGATAGGATAACCTACCTGGGTACGAGTGGTGAAGTTACCGCGGACAGTAGCGCCAGGGATGTAGTCTCTACCCTCGAGGCTGAGGACACGGTTGCGTACAGTAGTGAGGTTGAATCCGATGTTGTATGAGAAGTTCTCAGTCACATTGTCTTTCCAGTTGACTGTGAGCTCGACACCCATGTTGTTGACTGTTCCGTTGTTCGCCAACAGATAGCTTGTACCGCCACCAGTCGCGATAGGGACATTGAATACTACGTTATGAGTAGTTCTGCTATAGAAATCCACCTCTCCGGTGAGTCTGTTCTTGAAGAATCCGTAGTCGACACCGAGGTCGAACTCATCCACGACCTCCCATCTGAGGAAGTTGCGATATACAGTCTGGGCGCCTACTCCATCGATTACGACATCGTTGAAGACACCTGAGCTTTCGATACCGGTCGCGCCGACGATAGCAGAAGAGTTGGCAGGGACATTATCATTACCGAGCAGACCCCATGAAGCGCGCAGTTTGAGGAAATCAACACCGCGGGCGCCTTTCATGAACTTCTCGCCAGTGATGACCCAACCAAGACCTATTGAAGGGAAGAAGCCCCATTTCTTGTTGTACTTCGAGCTGGCGTCAGCACGGAAAGTAAGAGAAACGAGATATCTGTCATCGTAGTTATAAGTCTCACGTGTGAAGAAAGACAGACCGTTGTAGCGGTATGGACCAGGATTGAGGTCAGTCACAGTGATACTGCCGGTAGAACCAAGGCCGATATACTTAGACTGCTCATCGATGTAAGGAACACCCGTAGCGGAACCGGAAAGACCTGAGAGGGTCTCGATCCTGGTTGACTGTCCGAGCATGGCGGTAAGGCTATGCTTGCCGAAATGGTCGCTGTAAGTCAAGGTGTTATCAATGATGTGTTTGTACCTGAGAGCAGAAGTCTTGCTCAATGATGAAGTAGTAGTACCCTGAGTACCGAACACAAGGTGCTCCGGAGTATAGCTTGAGCTCTGGTAGCCCTGGAACTCAGCGTTATAAGCTGTGCGGAACTTGAGCTTGTCCTTGATGAACTTGATGTCCGCATAAGCTGAGAACACGAGATTCAGTCCCTTGGTCTTTGAGTCATTATAGAAAACAGTAGCATATGGGTTACCGTAAGAACCGCCGAAGCCATATCTCTGTGGAGAGTCGAAAGCCTCAGGGAATGCCACAGTATTCTCCTCGTTACGTACTGGATAGACAGGAGGATTGACGAAAGCCTGGGAGAAAGCGCTGGTAGCAGGGTCCTTTCTGTCATAGTATGAAAGAAGGAGGTTTGTGCCCATATCCAACCAAGGGAGCACCTTCTGGTCCAGACGGCCACGGAAATTGATACGATCGTATCCGTTATCAGCGTTCATGATACCGTCCTGGTTGAAATAGCCCAGTCCGATAGCGTAAGAAGTCTTCTCTGAACCGCCAGAGATATCGAGAGAGTGGCTGTGGGTGATAGCGTTTCTGACGAGCTGCTTGTACCAGTCTGTACTTGCAGGATAGTCTGAGGCTTTCTTCTGGACATATCCGGGGACATTCTCGTTCGCCATGTTCAGAAGCTCTACATACTGCTCAGTATTACAGAGTTTCATGATGTTGGTCGGAACCTGAAGGCCCACATATCCGCTGTAGCTGATTTCAGTGTGGCTTGAAGATCCTTTCTTGGTAGTGATGAGGATGACTCCGTTAGCTGCGCGCACACCGTAGATAGCGGCTGCTGAAGCGTCCTTGAGAACTGTCATCTCCTGAATATCGTCAGAAGATACGAAGCTGATGTTATCGACGAAAACTCCGTCAACGACATACAGAGGAGAAGCATAGCTTCCGAGCGAACCAGTACCGCGGATAGTCACTGAAGGAGCCGCTCCAGGAGCACCGCTCTGGATAATGCGGACACCGGTGGTCTTTCCCTGGAGAGCACCCAAAGCATTGGTTGACACCTGCTTAGCAAGCTCATCACCTTTGACGGTGCTGATTGGCGCGGTAAGGTCCTTGGACTTCTGTACACCGTATCCGACGACGACCACCTCCTCAAGGAACTGGCTGTCCAGCTCCATGCGGAAATCAATCACACTTCTTCCGGCGACATTTTCCTCCACGTCAGTAAATCCCTGATATGATACGACTATGACCGCGTCCGAAGGAATCGAAAGCTCATAGTGTCCATCCAGGTCTGTCACAGTTCCGTTAGTTGTACCTTTCTCGAAGACTCCCGCTCCGATCTGCGGAAGACCGTCGTTGTCCAACACGGTACCGGAGACTCTGATATTCTGTGCCATAGCGGCTACAGACATCAGGCAAATGGTCAGTATTGTTACTAATCTTTTCATATAATTAAAGTGAGTATATATGCTTATTCTTTTGTCAACGATAACTTGCTTAAGCCCTCAGAGATCTCAGGCGAACTCATGAAAAGCTCCCACAGAAGAGCAGAGCGATAATTCTCTATCATACAAGCAATCGGGCCCTGGTCGATGGCAAGATAACTCTTGACAACCTGCTCCCCTGCCGCCATTGAAGGATTATAAGCGTCATAGAAGCCCATAGGACCGAAAAGCTTGGAGCCAAGGTCGTAGTACATGTGCCTGATGCATTTCAGGGACTCCTCAGGAGTATATACAATGGCCGAAGCGGAGGCCGTCGGAGAGACAGTGCCGTTCTCTGCGTCAGTGTAAGGATGGTGCGAAGTATATCCCACGAGCGGGTCGTCGCTTGATGTGAAGCCCCAAAGATTTTCTCCGAGTCCCTTATGTCCCTTCGGATTCTCGATAGCGTAATTATAATGGATAAGGCTATGTGCGCGGCCTCTCTCGTAATAGTCTGTCAGGTCGTCACGCAATCCGCGGGGATCAAGACCCAGGAAAGAGTAATGTGTAAAGAACAGAGGTCCGCCATACTCCATGCCGATAGTCAACGGGATTCCGTAGTACTCCTTATTATTATAGTAGTATGAAGAAGTCTTGTAACATGACTCATACACCTTGGCGTCAATGCTATGAGTCGGAGAAGAAGCGGCGAGGACATATGTGATGAAGCACTCATCATATCCTTTGATACGATGATTCATCTTCCACCCATGATTCTTCGACCAATGCCAATAAAGCGAGTCGCTGCCCTCTTTTGTATACCAGTCCCACTCGATTTCCTTCCAAAGTTTGTCTGCCTTGGCGCTCAGATCCGGACGTTTTTCCTTCAAATACTGGCGAAGAGTGAGAAGTCCCTGAGCCATAAATGCGGTCTCAACCAAGTCACCGCCATCATCGAACCTACTGAATGAGAACGGCTTACGTGTGTCGGCATCATACCAGTGAGCCCATGCGCCATGGAATCGCTCCACCTCGTCAAGGAACGAGAGCATCTTTCCATACTGCGAATAAGCCTTCTCCTCTGATATATATCCTCTCTGCTGAGCGGCGATAAGAGCCATGAGACCAAAACCGCTTCCGCCTATAGTTACGATATCCGCGTTACGGTCATTACTTCTCTCACGGGCGAGTCCCGAATAAGGCTCAGCGAAGTCCGTGAAATACCTTGTCGTATATTCCTGGACAGTCTCAAGAAGAAGCGAATCAGACATCGCAGGCACCTCGACCTCGAGGCGAAGACTTTCAGCTCGAGGGTTAGCTTTTAAGAAGGTAGAGTCCTTGAAAGCAGATACATCAAGCCCCTCCGGACAAAGCACATACGTGAGAGTACGTTCGCTTGTCGATCCCCCGATTGAGAAATCAAGGTACGGGGATTTATTCACGTGCGCTATCTCGCGGGAACGATTGTTTTCAACTGAATAGAGTATATATTCCGCTCCATTGGCGTCATTCCACTGTATCTCAACATGACCTGGATAAGCGGCCGCCTTGACACCATACGGAACGTTTACGCTCGGATATGAGCGCTGGACGCAGTCGCAGATAAGTGCGGCAGACGATAAAAGAAGGAGAAAACTTTTGATTTTCCGTGTCATTTTCATGTGGTTCTTGCACAAATGTAAACATTCGGGACAAAGCAGCAATTTTTTTTGACCCTACAACATCACCAAGCCCGAAAAAGGGGTTATAAATCAGCCCCTATTTTACCCCTATTTTGAAATATTTTTATATATTCGCGACATAGACACAAAACACACAAGATGAAGATAATCAAGTACTTGAAAAAAATATCGCTGATTTTTGCCGCCCCTATATACTTCTGCATGACCTGCATGGCCTCAGAGATAGAGCCAATAGTGTCAAATTACAATAAAAAAGACTACCACTACGCGGCCCAGAACTGGAGTGTCGGCTACACACGTGAAGGAATTCTGCACTTCGCCAATAACGACGGTCTGTTGAGCTTCGACGGAATCAAATGGCAGCTTAGTCCCCTACCTGAAAACAAAGGACTGCGCTCGATTCTGTGCACAGTAAACGACGGTAAGGACAGAATATATGTCGGCTCATTCGAAGAGTTCGGATACTTCGAATCGCAGTCTGACGGAAAGTCGCTCTACACTTCCCTTTCGGGCGCCCTGAAGGACAAAATAATGAGCAACGACGAGATCTGGACCATCCTCGAACTCGACGGCAAGATTTTCTTCCACGCCTTCACAAACGGATATCTCTACAATCCCCAGGACGGCACGATCACCCACCGGCACTACCCCGCATTTGTCGAGAGCGTAGCCATGGGTAGAGGCTCCGTTATTTACACCAGCGCGTACTCGCTCTCGACACTTGACCCCGAGAGCGGCGAGATCCGCCCGGTCAAGAACCTCCCCTTCACAGGGCGCATGGTATCCGTGATACCCCAAGACGACTTCGACCTTATAATAACGCTTAACGAAGGTATCTGGAAATATGACGGGAAGAATTTCTCCAAATTGACTACGGATATTGACAGCGAACTTGAGGAATGCTCCGTAAACAGGGCTCGCCTGATAAACGGAGACATAATAATAGGAAGTACCCTTAAAGGATGCTACAGAATCACGACTGCCGGCGAATCCGTATGGAAAATAAGCACCTCCGACAGGCTTCAGAGCAACACGATACTCGGCATCGGAGAGGATATCGACGGAAACATCTGGCTGGCGATGGACTCAGGCGTGGCCTGCGTGGGCGGAAACACGAAAGTAAAGCTGCTCAACACCTCTGACGAATCCATAGGAACCATCTATTGCACATATTTCGACGCCCCATACCTTTACATAGGCACGAACCAGGGCTTGTACATGATGAGAAGGCCCGAGAGCGGCTCGGGCAAAAGGGCTACCAAACGACTGAGTCCTATCAAGGGCAATGTATGGTTCATAGATAAATTCGACGAGCAGATCATCTGCGGAGCGAACGACGCCACATACGAGCTTTCCGAAGGAAAGGTGACAGCCCAGCTAGCGGACGTGGCAGGAGGCTCATGCATGGACTCAGGCATGATACACAACAAAGAGGTCCTTGTCATGGGAAGCTACACAGACCTTTGCGTCTTTGTAAAGAAAAACGGACGTTGGGTCTTCAGCCACAGGGTAGAGGGGTTCATGGAGCCCGTAAGCAGCATAGACATCGATTTCTTAGGCAACATCTGGGCGGGGCACATGCACAAGGGATTTTTCCGAATCAGCCTCAGCGAGGACTTGACCGCGGTAAGTTCGATGGAAAGATTCGACTCTTTCGAGGAGGGACAGAGCGCGAAGAGGATTCATATCAACAACATCATGGGCAGGACAGTATTCAGCGACGGTAGCCAGACCTGCACGTATGGAGACATGACAGGGCATATTATCCCGTACGAGGCGATAAATTCAAGGCTGGGGCGATTCGCTGGAGCTGAGAAGATACGAAAGCACGAGGGAGACCGTTACTGGCTCATCAAAGGCGAGGAGGCGGCGTTGGCGGACTTCAGCACCCCGGACAGCATAAATATCGTGAAAGTCGTGCCTTACGCCCTCTTCGGAGCTTCGGTCATTGACCAGAGGCAGGACATAAAGTTCAGCAGCGAATCCAGCGCACTCTTCTCCCTTGACAGCGGTATAGGCATTCTCGAGGATTTCAGTCCTGTCCCTGTCGGCGGGGAGCAGAGGTTGAAGATCATGCATATCGCCCTGAGCGACAGGCAGAAGCTCAATCCTCATTTCGCTGACATGAGTTCCACTCCTGTCATTCGCTACAAAGACAGGCTCATGACCATATTCTTCTGCTGCCCACGCTTCTCCCCTGTCGGAGACACCAGATACGCCTACACCCTCGAAGGACGAGACAAGGTCTGGAACGACCTGGGAAGCATAGAGGAGCTGGAGCTTAACTACCTCAAGCCTGGGCGTTATACCCTTCACCTGAAGGCATTCAACGGGGCTATGGAGGAGATCGGAGCATTGTCCTTAGGATTCAAGATACGCAATCCGTTCTATCTGACCCCGTTCGCCTACCTGATATACATGTTGCTGCTTTTCGGGTTTGTATATGTCGTCATAGGCTACATTCAAAGAAATGCGAAAGCTAAGGAAAATGAGCTGATAAACAAGAACTTGGAGGACGAGTTGAAGGCAAAGAGCAAGCTTATCGCAACAAACACCATGAGCCTCATACGCAAGAATGAGATCTTGTCTGAGATCAAGGAGGAAGTCGAGAAACAAAAGCTCGAACTCGGAGACTCCTACCCTGACAAATACTACAGGAAACTTCTCGGAACAATCGAGTCCCAGATATCATCGGAGGAGGACTGGAAGATATTCCAGCACAACTTCGACCGTATCCACAGCGGATTTTTCGCCATTTTAAAGGAAAGATACCCTGATTTGACCTCCGCCGACCTTCGCTTCTGCGCATACCTCTGCCTCAACCTGACGAGCAAGGAAATAGCCTCGATGATGAATATATCCCTTAAAGGGGTCGAGGCCGCGCGTTACCGCATACGAAAGAAAATAGGTCTGCCTTCCGAGGAAAGCCTGACAGGATTCATGATGAACCTTAAATGAAAATCGCCTAACTCTCAACATTTTTGACTAATTTAGCAGCATAAATGTCTGATATTGA
>JAKSJJ010000280.1 GCA_024398335.1 Bacteroidales bacterium
GCCATATAGGTCGTGTCCTTCGCGCTGTCCAGGAGTTTATTGAAGCAATCAGCGGCGGCGTCCACGCGCTTTACAGACACGTACGCCCTTCCGAGCTCATAGAGAGCCTCGCTATAGAATCTGGCGTCACTGGATGCCTGCTTGACAGGCTGAAGAGCCGTCCCCGTCTTCGCATCGTTGCCCATAAGACCATAGCACAGACCGGCCTGGTAGTAGGTGCACACATCATTCGGGTCTGTATATTCCTGGTAGGCCTTCTCATATCCGGCGACCGCCTCCTTGTATTTCTTCTGGACAAAATCGCAGTCAGCCTTACGAACAAGGGCGCTCTGACGCCATGTAGTGTCACCGGTGGCGATGTACTTGTCGAACCACTTCACGGCCTGCTTGTAAGCGCCGTCCTTAAAGTAGCAATATCCGAGGCTGAACGGCACGTAGTAGCCTTTTGAAGTGCCGTCAAAGGCCGAATTGTTCCAAAGGTCCGTAAACACGTCTCTCGCGGACGCATAGTCGGCGCTACGGAAGTAAGACTCCGCGAGCCAGAATCTCGAGAGGGTATAAAGACCGCCCTTCTTATCAGCGTAATAAGCAGCGCTTTTCAAGCATGGGATAGCGGCCCTGTACGAACCGTCCGTTATCAGTTGAGAAGCCCTCAAGTAGTTGGTCTTCATGTAATTGCTTCTCATGTTAGGATTCAGCTCGTCTATCTTGTCGAAGGCCTCGACAGCGGCGGCGTAGTCCTTGTTTCTCAGAGCGGCCACCGCCATGTAGCTATATATGCTGTCCGGGCTTTTCTTCGAAGGATAACGGGCGATATAATCCTGGAACACAGAGCCGTCATTATTCAGGTCGAAGGCTAATTTCGCATAGTTGAAATATGCGTCTTCCTTGATATCCTGGTCGAAATCACATCCGAACGCATCTTTGAAGGAGCGCATGGCGGCGACCTTGTTCTTTGTCTGGATGTAGCTGTATCCGAGGTTATAATTAGCGATCTGGCCTATCGAGTCTGTCCTTTCCGTCATCTTCGAATAATTCTCGACAGCTCCGGTCCAGTCGCCTACGGCGTACATCAGCGAACCGGCGAAGAAAAGATCCGAACGGCTGTTATGACCGTAATGGTTCTCGTCGTAATATGTTCTCGCAGTGGCCGCGTCACCCTTGACAAGGTAAGACTCCGAAAGCAGACGGCGGATATGCGAGGCCTGGTCCTGAGGGAAATACTCCAGCGAAGAAGTTCCGTTGCTGATGACCTCGTCATAGTTTTTCATCATGAAGTCACAGTCGATGATGTAATACAGCGAGGAGAGTTCATACTCATTGGAGACAAAAGAACGCTCGAACCAGTTCTTGGCCTGCTGGAAATCCATGTCCTGATAACTCATGTAGCCCAAGGCGAAACAAGCCGCGTCAGTGTAGGGGCCAGGTTTAGAGTCGGCCAAGGCGGTGAAGCGGGACCTCGCGAGGGAGTTATTCCCGGAAGCGAAGTCGCAGTAAGCGCGCTTGAAAGCGAACTCGCTCTCGTCCTTTCCGGAAAGACGTCCCGCCCCGACGTTGTCAAACTGGGCGGCTGCATTCTCGTAATCTTCCTGCTCGAAAAGAATCTTTCCGTACTGGAAATAAACCTGAGGGGTCAAAACCGAATACGGATATGTCACGACATATTTGTAAACCAGGTCGATGTAGCCTTCAGATTTAAGGCGGGCGGCGCAAAGGCACTCATATCCCTTGCACATCATGTCCGGTTTCTCCCTGTCCAGCTGGGAGAAACGGCCCATAGCCTCAGCGTAAAAACCCTGGTTGTACAACCTGACTGCTTCCTGATAACTCTGCTCTCTGGAAGCCTGCGCGAAGGAGATTGTCGAGGCGCCCAAAAACAGAAGTGTCAACACACGGAATATGTATTTTTTCATAAGAGCCTAAATTTTTACAAATTTAGCCATTTTTCTCTATATTTGCACTTTCTCAAACCATTATTTGCGATATGGAGAACACTG
>JAKSJJ010000281.1 GCA_024398335.1 Bacteroidales bacterium
TCGCCACGATACCGCGCTGGTCCTTCTGGCGCACGACCGTCTGCAACGTATAAATCCTTGGCGCTCCGAGCATCCCCATATAATCGTGGTTCAGAGCCGGCGAGACGTCCATCCCTATAGGCGGCAGCTGGGCGGCGTCACCTACGAGAATAAGCTTACATCCCGGGCCTCTGCGCACGAAATTTATAAGGTCCTCAAGAAGATTCCCCGTACCGAAGCTGGCCATCGACTGGCCGCCGGAGGAAATGCTTATAAGCGAGGCCTCATCCACGATAAAAAGGCTGTCACGGGACTCATTCGGTGCCATGGAGAAGGTCCCGAAGCCGTCGCCGCCTACAGATTTCTGGCGATAGATATGCTTGTGGATAGTGTAGGCCGGCTTTCCCGCGAAACCGGAGAGCACCTTGGCAGCTCGTCCGGTAGGAGCCAGAAGCACTGTCTTGACCTTGAAATAATCAAGGGTAGCCACCACCGAAGCCAGCGCGGTAGTCTTTCCAGTACCGGCATAACCGTTCACGACCATGAGGTCCTCGTCCCCTGTCGCGAACTCTGAGATACCCTTGAACAGTTCATCCTGGCATGGAGTAGGATCGAAACCGAGATTCTTTATAAACCCGGCGTATAAAAACGCGCTCCTGCCCATTACCTGTTACGTTTGAACATCAAAGATACAGCTACGAAAATAGGATAGATTTCCAGACGGCCAAGTATCATGTCAAGAGAATAAATCACCTTGGCAAGCACAGGCTGCATGGAATAGTTACCGGCGGTTCCGATAGACTTAAGACCAGGTCCCACGTTGCCCACCGAAGCCAAAGAGCCGGAGAAAGCTTCCGTAGTATCCACGCCTATGATGACAAGAAGGAGCATGGATACTATTATAATAAGTATATAGAGGACTATATAAGTCATGACAGGGAGCACGGCCTCATCGCGGAGGAAAGTACCTCCGACCTCGACCTGGGTGACCTGCGTAGGGTGAAGGCTCTTTTTGATCTGACGGCTCACGGCGCGGAAGGTCAAATAGATACGGTCGGCCTTCAATCCGCCGGTGGTGGATCCGGAGCATGCGCACTGGAAGCCTGCGAGCATCAACACAGCAGCCGCCAGAACAGGAATATTGGAGGTATCCTCAATGGCGAATCCCGTGGTCGTGATATAACTGATAGTATGGAAGAATCCGTCCATGAAGGCCTTGCTCCAGGACTCGTACCCTCCCTGGAACTTCAGTGAATACGTCATCAGAAGAGAAAGAACCACGATACAGCTCAGGTAATACTTAGCCACAGGGTTTTTCAGCGGACGAAGCGAGCGGGTCGCCAGGACGGAGAAAATAATACCGAAGTGCATGGCCGAGATGGTCATGAACACCATGATTATGATATTGATAGCCGTAGAGTTGTAGTATCCGATTGAGGCGTTCTTGATGCTGAATCCTCCGGTCGCCACAGTGCTGAAGGCGTGATTTATCGCGTCAAAGAACGGCATACCAGCGATAAGAAGAGCGATAGTCTCCGCGAGCATTAGTCCGAAGAACACGCTCACGATCACGTGAACGGTGCGGCTGCTACGGAAACGATAACCTTCCCTTGAGAGCGAAGATAGCTCTAAGTTAGTGAGTTTCAAGCGGAAAGGGCTCGCCTCAGGGATGACAAGGAGCAGAAAAACCACCACTCCCAAGCCACCGATAAGGTGCGTGCCCGAGCGGAAAAAGAGTATGCTCCGAGGCAGGGCCTCGATATCTTGTAATATCGTGGCGCCTGACGCTGTATAGCCCGAGACGCTCTCGAACCATGCGTTCACGACAGAGAACTCGCCTCCGTACATCACGTACGGAAGCATTCCGAAGATGAAGGAAAGCACCCATGACAGAACGATGATAAGATATCCGTCCTGAAGGGATATGGAAGGGGTTTTCCTGACAAAAATGAACGGGAAGGAGCCCACGATAAGAGTAATGATGCCGCTGATAAGCAGCGGAGC
>JAKSJJ010000282.1 GCA_024398335.1 Bacteroidales bacterium
CCCTATTGCAAAGAGTTAAATCTTTTCATAAATTTGCATGATTTATTGGAAATAACTAATTCAACAAACAATATGCAACAGAACATTTCTACTTACGATTTCGCTGGCAAGAAAGCTATCGCCAGAGTTGACTTCAACGTTCCACTTAACGAGAAGTTCGAGATCACCGACGACACCCGTATGCGTGCCGCTGTCCCTACAATGAAAAAAGTTCTTGAGAAAGGCGGTGCTCTTATCCTTATGAGCCACCTCGGACGTCCAAAAGGCGTGACTGAGAAATTCTCTCTCAAGCATATCATACCTCACCTTGAGGAACTTCTTGGCCAGAGCGTCAAGTTCGCTGATGACTGTCAGGCAGCTGACGAGCAGGTAGCCGCTCTTCAGATGGGCGAGGTCCTCGTTCTTGAGAACCTTCGTTTCTATGCTGAGGAGGAGGGTAAGCCAAGAGGACTCGCTGAGGACGCTACTGACGAGGAGAAGAAGGCTGCAAAGGCCGCTGTAAAGGAGAGCCAGAAGAAGTTCGTCGAGAAGCTCGCTTCTTACGCTGACTGCTACATCAACGACGCTTTCGGTACTGCTCACCGCGCTCACGGCTCAACAGCTCTCATCGCTAAGTACTTCCCTAATGACAAGATGTTCGGTTACATCATGGAAGGTGAGATCAAGGCTATCGACAAGGTTGTCAAGACTCCTGAGCATCCTGTTACCGCTATCATCGGAGGTTCAAAGATCTCTTCTAAGATCGGTATCATCGAGCACCTCTTCGACGCTGTTGACAACATGATCATCGGTGGCGGTATGGTTTACACCTTCAAGAAGGCTCTCGGTGGAAAGATCGGTAACTCAATCTGCGAGGACGACCAGATGGAGCTCGCTCTTGAGACTATGAAGAAGGCAGAGGCTAAGGGTGTCAAGCTTTACCTCTCAAGCGAGGTTGTAATCGCTGACGCTTTCTCTAACGACGCTAACACCAAGATCTGCTCTAACATGGAGATTCCTGACGGTTGGGAGGGTGTTGACGCCGCTCCTAGCTCACTCGCTGTATGGGAGGAGGTTCTTATGAACTCTAAGACTATCCTTTGGAACGGTCCTGTGGGTGTATTCGAGATCCCAGCTTTCGCTAAGGGTACCAACAAGATCGCCGAGCTCCTCGCTAAGGCTACTGAGAACGGCGCTTTCACTCTCGTCGGTGGTGGTGACTCAGTCGCAGCTGTCACTCAGATGGGCTTCGCTAACAAGGTAAGCTACGTATCTACCGGTGGTGGCGCTATGCTTGAGTACCTCGAGGGCATCGAGCTTCCTGGTATCAAGGCTATCCGCGAATAATACTCTCGCCTAAGGCGATAACATAAAGCCCGTCTCCAAACTCAGGAGACGGGCTTTTGTCGTGCTTATGATATTTGTTATCCCTTATTTAAGAGAGCGTGCGTAGTGGGTCGGAGCGGCTTTCTCCTTTACAGGGTGGATGGCCTGCGCAGGCTTTCCTTTTATGCTGCTCCAGACAAGAAGGGCGATACCAGCTACTATGAACGGGATGGAGAGAATCTGTCCCATGTTTATGATCATGCTCTCCTCGAAGCCCACCTGAGGCTCCTTGATGAACTCAATGATAAAGCGCATGCCGAAGAGTACGATGAGGAAGATTCCGAAAATCTGGCCTCTCTTAAGCTTGTCAAGTTTTTTCCAGTATGCCCACATCAGGCCCAGACCGAGGATAATGTAGCTGAAGGCCTCATATAACTGGGTTGGATGCTTAGGCTCAGTCTCTCCGCGAAGGTCGAATACTATGCCCCACGGGAGATTAGTCACGTCTCCGTAGATCTCCGAGTTGAAGAGATTTCCGAAGCGGATGAAGGCTCCTGCGAAGCAGACGGTCATCACAAGCCTGTCCATTATCCAGAGATAGTCGAAGTCATATTTTGGCCCATAATGTCTTGCGAACCACCACATTCCGAGAAGAAGGGCTAT
>JAKSJJ010000283.1 GCA_024398335.1 Bacteroidales bacterium
TTATCTGCGCGGCGACATTCGGAGGCACGCTTACCGGCAGCGGCATGATCCAGAGCCTTACAAATATGCTGATCAAAAGGATTGAGTCCCGCACCTCACTTGTGGGCTCTACTGTCATGACCGGAATTTTCGCCAACTTGACTACGGGAGACCAGTATTTGTCAATCATTTTGACATGCAATTTATACAAGAAGTTGTATAAAGATAAGGGATATGAGGATAGGCTCCTAAGCCGCAGCGCGGAAGACTCCGCTACGGTCACCTCTGTCCTTATTCCGTGGAATTCTTGCGGCATGACGCAGGCGACGGTGCTCGGGGTCGCCACGATAGCTTACCTGCCGTTCTGCTTCTTTAATCTGATATCTCCGCTAATGTCTGTCTTAATGGCGGCGATTGGATACAAAATAAAAAATAAGCGTTTGTAAACGCTTATTTTTTTTGTAATTGCTTATTTCAGCTCAACTTTGAGCCCTGGAGACTAGAACTTGTCAACGAGGGCGAAGATGCGGTCGCGTACTTCCTCGATCGTGCCCACACCGTCTATCTCATTGTACTTGCCGTTCTTGGCGTAGTACTCGATCTCAGGCTCTGTCTGATTGTGATAGGTGGCGATGCGGTTCTTGATGATGTCGACGTTGGCGTCGTCAGCGCGGCCTTCGATGGCTGCTCTGTGGCTGATACGGTCGATAATCATCTGGTCAGGGATCATGATGCTTACGACAGCGGTAAGCTGCTCATTTCTTTTCGCGAGCATCTGGTCAAGGGCCTGAGCCTGGGCGATAGTGCGAGGGAAACCGTCAAGAAGGAATCCGTCAACTCCCTTCACGGTGTTGAATTCCGACTCGATCATGCCTTCTACGACCTCGTCAGGTACGAGACAGCCTTTTTCTATAAGGGCTTTGGCCTGGAGTCCGAGCTCGGTTCCGGCCTTGATTTCCTTGCGGAGAAGTTCTCCAGTGGAGATGTGGCGGAGATTGTATCTCTCCACCATGGAAGTGGCCTGGGTGCCTTTGCCGGCGCCTGGAGGGCCGAAGAGAATGTAATACTTCATGATAATGGTTTAGATGTCAAGAATATAAACGTCTTTGGTGTTTCGGCCGAGCTCATCATAATCGAGGCCGAATCCTAAAATGAATTTGTTTTCAATCTCGCGGGCGACGTATTCTACAGGGACCTGTCCGTCGTATTTGAAAGATTCCTTTTTGAAGAAGAGGGTGCATGTCTTTACTTCGCTTGCGCCTTGCTCGTCGAGATACTCGCGTAGGAATTTAAGGGTGTGCCCTGTATCGACGATGTCCTCGATGATGATGACTTTCTTGCCTTTCACATCGCAGGTGAGCGGACATACGACATTGATTTTGCCTGTGCTGGTGGTTCCCTCGTAGGATTTCACCTTGATGCAGCCAAGTACGCAAGGGAAGGTCACACGCTTTAGGATCTCGCCTGTGAACATGATGGAGCCGTTGAGGACTGTAAGGATGACAGGGATGTCGTCGGAGAGGGAGTAATCCTGGTTCAGACGCTCTGCGATGGCGTCGATGTCCTTGGAAATCTCCTCGTACTTGATGTAGGGACGGAATGTCTTGTCCCAGACTTTGAGTTTATCCATTAGCTTTTGCTCAAATAATCATACAAATGTAGTTAAAAACATAATATGTTGAATCCTTTAAGACACATTTCTTTAACGCTGGTCTTTCTAATCGCCTCCGCTGTGACGCTTTCTGGACAGAACGCCGTGGGGGATATCTCGTTCAATAAGGCTGTCCTTCTTGTAAGCGGGGCTGATTCTGAGGAGGAACTGGACGAGAGCCTGATGGAGCGGTATCTTTCATTAAGCCAGCGGCCGCTCAGGCTAAACCGTATGAGCCGTTCCGCTCTTATCTCCTCCGGATTGTTCTCTTTGTTCCAGGTCGCCTCTTTTCTTGATTACAGGCAGAGACAAGGGGATGTTTTGTCTTTCACTG
>JAKSJJ010000284.1 GCA_024398335.1 Bacteroidales bacterium
GTATCAAAGGACTGGCGGGCGAGCGCCTCCCTCAGACATGCCACCAGAGTCTGGAAAATCAAGGTGTCGTCCTCGAACTTTATCTCAGACTTTGTCGGCGAGACATTCACATCCACGCTGTAAGGCGGGACTTCCAAATAAATAAAATATGACGGGGTCAAATCCGCCGGCATCAGATTCTCGTAAGCCTTCATCACCGCCTTATGGAGGTACGGGCTGCGGAAATATCTTCCGTTCACGAAGAAATACTGATTACCCAGTCCCTTCTTGGCCTGGTCCGGGCGGCCGATATATCCGCCTATACGGACGATATCCGTATCCATGCTTATGTCAAGCACCTCCTGGGCCACCTGTCCTCCGAGAAGATCCTGGATCCTGAATTTTAGCGACTTAGCCGGCTTGAGCGAGTATATGTCCCTGCCGTTGTGCACCAGCGAGAAACCTACGTCAGGACGTGTCAGCGCCACTTTCGTGAACTCAGCGACTATATGTTTGAACTCGACGTTGTCTGATTTAAGGAACTTGCGTCGTGCCGGGACATTGTAGAAAAGATCGCGGACCGATATGTTGCTTCCCTTAGGGCAGGATACTTCCTCTACGCTGTGACACTCAGAGGCGGCCATTTCCACCTCGCAGCCTATCTGATCCTCTTCCCTGCGAGTACGCAAGGTGACCTGAGCGACCGCCGCTATAGAAGCGAGGGCTTCGCCACGGAATCCGAAAGTCAATATGTTGTGAAGGTCTTCCACAGAGGACAGCTTGCTGGTGGCATGACGCTCAAAGCAAAGCACAGCCTCATCCGGAGACATTCCGCATCCGTCATCTATTATCTGAATCAGGGTGCGGCCCGCGTCCTGGATGATAACGCTGACCTTCGAGGCGCCGGCATCGACCGAATTCTCCACCAGCTCCTTCACGACGGAAGCAGGTCTCTGGACGACCTCTCCCGCTGCTATCATATTCGCCAGATTGCCCGGCAGTATCCTGATATTCATCTTTTTACCAAAGAATTGAGAAATACTTGGCTATAAGATATATGACAGCGAAGACGAGTATCATCGTCACCGCGCCTATGATCTTAGAGGCCCTGGCCGCCGAGCGCTGACGCTGATAACGTCCTTCGCGAAGGCTGCCCTTGAGGTATGAGCCCGGCACATATTCCGACTCCTTCGTGCCGTCCACATGTCCGAACTTCTCCTTCAACGCCTCCTTCTCCTCATCGTAGTAACGCGGCCTATAATTGAATACCCTGTGCTCAGGCGTACCGAAAAAACCGAAATTGAAAGCCATATCCGTGTAATTTTGTGTTTAAAAGGCAAAAGTACTATTTTTGCGTGACAAATAAAAACTCGGATGACAGACATTAGAACCGGCAACGGATACGACGTACACGCCCTGGCCGAGGGTCTTGACCTTTGGCTCGGAGGTGTCAAGATAGAAAGCCCTATCGGGTGCATAGCCCATTCTGACGGCGACGTGGCCATACATGCGCTCTGCGACGCCCTGCTCGGAGCCTTGGCCTTGGGCGACATAGGCAAACATTTCCCGGACAACTCGGATGAGTTCAAGGGCATTGACAGCAAGATTCTGCTAGACAGAGTATGCTCCATGGTCAAGCAAAGAGGCTGGGCTATCTCCAACGCCGACATCACAATCGCCATGCAAAAACCTAAACTCGCCCCATACATTCTCTCCATGAGGGAGACTCTCGCGGGGGTTATGGGCATTGATGTGGACAGGGTCAGCGTCAAGGCCACGACCACAGAAAAACTCGGTTTTGTAGGACGAGGGGAAGGCTGCGAAGTCTGGGCGAGCACAATTCTGCTCAAATAGGCGAAAAAAACGCGAAAAATTTTGGCATTTACAAAAACAGATGTATCTTTGCAATCCCTTTCGGGGGAATATTGAGATATGGTGTAATGGTAGCACTACAGATTCTGGCTCTGTCAGTGAGGG
>JAKSJJ010000285.1 GCA_024398335.1 Bacteroidales bacterium
GACGACGTTACGGTCGGTCGGAGCACCGCGGAGACTGACCGTAAAAGGAGGAGTTGCGACGTCAAGGCTTCTTTTGGAGCGAAGCAGACCGCCGAAGTCTGAGCCCTGACCCTCCTCCTGCCACCAGGCGGGTCAATCCGTGGAATTCCGGCCATCCACGACGCCTTTTTCCACCAGATGGGTCCATCCGTGGAATTTCGGCTCTCCATAATTCGTTTTTCCACCAAACGAGTTCATCCGTGGAATCGGAATGGCCGATTAGATCATTTTCTTGAGGGCGGACTCGGCGTCAGGGAAGAAGCTAAGGACGTGATTGATAAGGTATTGTCTTGACTCCTCGGGACTGCAGTCCACGGCGTGGGAGTCTTCTGGGGCATCGTCCAACATCTTGGCCCAGAACGGGCTCTGCTCCCTTTCTACGGACGCTCCTGACTCATCTTGCTCCTGCTCGAGGTTGAAAAGGTCGTCGGGGGTGGTGAGCGAGGTTCTTTGCCATCCGCTGTATTCAAGCGAGGCTCCCTTGTAAACCCTTGTGAAATCGCCGCTTACGACCCATGTTCCCATCTGCAGGAACTGCACGAGCGAGTCAATGACGTTTTTCTTGATTGACGGGGTAAGCACGCTTTTGTATTTCGCTCCCAAAGTCTTTATCTGATAAGGAGTTATCTTACTAGAGCATATCATCCTTATGTCCTTTGACTCAAGCGCTCCCGCTTCCTTTATCGCCTCCAAAGCGACAGGGGAGAGGTATTTCATCAACTTCTCGGAAGTGCTTTTCGCTGCGAATTTCTCTCCCAGCGCCATCCGGTATTTAGGAAGGCTCCGGCGATAATTCATCAGGTGTCGATAGAACTCTACCGTTGCGAATGCCGCCTTGCCTCCGAGGAATTTTCCGTAGGCTATGTCGCCCTCACGGACAACGTCAATTTTCCAGTCCCATGGTCCGAGCTGATCCGACGAAAAGAACCAGAAATCAGGGGCGGTCAGCTCCTCGATAGACCACCCCTCGATCCCGTTCTTGAAAAATGGGATTATCCCATAGTGGCGTATGGCCGCCACCATCATCTCGGCAGAACTGAGTCTCCCTGTGAATTTCTTTTTCATGACGCTGTAAAAGACCTATCTCGCGCGTCCCATCTCGCTGGCGTAGCACATGCGGGCGATTTGCTCCCTGGACATTGTCTCGTACTCGGCAAGGGAGTCTGCTATGTGAAGCTGGGTGAGGCAGGTTTCACCGATAATTTCCCCACTTGGGCTTTCATAGATAGTGTATTTGTAACCGCTCAGCTCGGCATCACTGTTGTCCAGCAAAAGCCTCCAGTGTGGAGCGTCGTAGTCCTTCAAGAAGCGTGACGCGACAGGCGCGATGACTACTTCCCAGTCGAAGAAGTATCGCATGGAAGCAATCCATGAATCCTCAAAGTCCTTCGCGACAATGATCGTTCCCATCGGCTCTGAAGGCTCCTCTTTTAATTCGTCCTCAGATCTTATGTAATATTCGTCGTAATCATACGCCATCATGAAGATAAGTTCAAATTCCCTTTCTCCCTCTCCTCTGTAAATGAAAGTTTTTCTAGTGCTAGCCATAATATATTTTGATAAACGTTCAAATTTAAGAAATTATTTGTGATAATGGTTATCTTCGCGTTATATGAGTAGGGTATCTCAGAATAGCAGACGCGTGGCAAAGAACACTTTGCTACTTTACGTGCGTATGCTGCTGATGATGTTCATCGGCCTATTCACCTCCAGGATAGTTCTGCGGTGCCTTGGAATCGAGGATGTCGGCGTATTCAACGCTGTCGCCGGCGTAGTGACGATGTTCACCCTCTTTTCTAACTCCATAGCCCAGGCGATAAGCAGTTTCATGACCTATTCCCTAGGCCAGGGAGACTCCGCCAGACTCTCGAAAGTATT
>JAKSJJ010000286.1 GCA_024398335.1 Bacteroidales bacterium
GCTTCGTGGCGTTTCTCCAGGGCTGTCCTATGCGCTGTGCCTTCTGTCACAACCCAGATACCTGGGATCCGTCCGGAAACGTGCAGTACACAATGAGCCCCGAGGATCTTTTCAAGGAGACCATGCGCTACGAGAGCTTTATCCGTAGGGGAGGGGTCACATGCACGGGAGGGGAGCCTCTGGTGCAGGCGCGTTTTGTGGCGGAGTATTTCCGCCTTTGCAGGAACGCGGGGCTTCATACCGCCCTTGACACTTCGGGAGCCGTGGGTCTTGATGTACCTTTTGTCAAGGAGGCTGTGGAGCAGTCCGATCTTGTCATGCTTGATATAAAGACCCTCGATGATTCTCTCCATAAGGATTATGTCGGCATGGACAGGGCTAACAATGAGGCGTTTATGGAGTATCTGCAGGGCATAGGCAAACCTGTGTGGATAAGGCATGTCGTCGTCCCGGGTATAACATACGACCCTGCCCGATTGGAGGCTTTGGCAAGATATGTCTCCCGGTTCTCCGTCGTGGAAAGAGTCGAGCTCCTTGCTTATCACACGATGGGCGCTTATAAGTACGAGTCTCTTGGCATCCCTTATCGTCTCAAAGACGTGCCCGCCCTTGATTCTGACGCCCTAGAGGCCGCACGCTCCATTTTCCGCGGCATAGTAAGCTGCAAGGTCTGCTAAGCCTTTGAGAGGCTATTTCAGCACGTATTCGCTGATGTTTTTTATGCCGGGGATGGCGTAGTAGGCTTCGCAGATGTCTCCTTTTATGTAGATGAGCTTGCCTTTATTGCCGGGGTTGTCGTGCAGGTTTAATTCATCCCTTATTTTGCCCGATGGCAGCTGTACGCTCATGCATGAAGACTTCGCGTTCGTGGACGAGCGTGGACCGATGGCGATGTGGGTAGCGCTGTTCCACGGGGCCTCGAAGGATATTCCTGTCGCAGAGGATGTCATGTCACCTCCTACTATATATCCGCATATCCACACGTCTTCCTCGCCGATGTTCTCCTTCGCCTGCGCTATCGTGTAGGCCTTGTCGTAGGAGTTGCCTTTCTGACTTGAACCGATGACGTAGGAGTCGCTAGTCCAGTTCCTGGCTGTATCCACTTGTATGCGTATGGACGGAATCTGGGTGCCGACGCTCCCGCCTCCAGAAGCGCCCCCGGACCCTGAACCACCGCTGCTTGAGCCTCCGCTCTCGCCGGGCCCTTCGCTTGAGCTCCCTGAAGAGCTGCTTGTGGAGCTCTGGGCGGAGATTTTCAGCGTCAAGATTTCCTGGCTGAGCAGCGTTCGAGTGTAAATCGTGCTTTCCGTAGCTCCGTCAGATAATATGACAGAGATACTCCCAGGCTTGAAATACGCCACCCTTTGCTCTCTATATAAATAACTTAACTTGCCTTGGTCGGACTTAACGTAGAGCAAGCCGGCGGGACAGACGGTAAGGAACGACGGGTCTATTTTCAGTCTTATGCCGCAGTTCATCTGACGGCACAGAAGGGTTACCTTGACCTTCGATCCGCTCTTTACCGTGACTGTCTGCTCGTCTCCGAACTGCGGGGCGTCGAATTTTGGCTTAGAGAACTCCCCGGATACGGCGGTGACGGTATATGTCCCGCTGCTCGCGAGAATAGTCTCCGGTGATGCCCCATAGCTGCCGTTATAAATGGTCTTACCGCTTTTGTCTTTAATGGTCAGGATGAAATCATTGGTGTCAGGCAGCTCGAATGCGGCTTTGGTTGACGCGTAAACCCCGTCGGCGAAACTAAGGCTCAACTCTCCGACCCCTCCTCCTTCAAGAGTGTCGCAGGCGAAAAACAGGGAGGGCAGAAGTGGAAGGATAGCCCCCAGGATAAATTTTTTCATATAATAAAAAATCAGAAGCGAGGGCATCGTGCCGCCGCTTCTGACAAATTTATCTCAG
>JAKSJJ010000287.1 GCA_024398335.1 Bacteroidales bacterium
CAAGCGCTTTTTGAGAGAGTTCGAGCGCTTCATTGTACAACGCCATAGTCTCCAAAGCATATATACCACACGTCTCCAGATTGTCCGGATTCTCGGGCGTGAACTCTACCAGTTTCTTGAGGTAGTAGTAGGCGGAGTCTCGCTGATATCTGGCGGCGCAGATGGTGTGGAGATTCAGGAGGTCATTCTCCAGGCTGCGCCTGAGGGCTGCGGTCTTTTCCCTGCGTTTTTCCAAGTCGGATTCATAGGCCGTCACGCTCTCTCTGACTGAAGCCAGTGCTGATTCCGCGGATTCCAGCTCCGCCAGAAGACTAACCGAGTCTCCCCTCTTCTTTAGCAGCGCAGAGGCGGTAACGAAATCTGCCTGCTCAATAGCCCAGTTGACTTCCTTGGATAAGGAGTCCAATGAGTCATAGTCCGTCCTGGCGTAACGGTCGGCAAGGTCCTCTATGAGTTTCTCATTATTTGACACCTGGTCGTTAAGCTCTGACAGTCGGGAGCGGTAGCGCTCCTCGTCGACTTTGCCTGACTTCAGCGACGCTTCCAACTCGGACACCTGACGGCGGTACTCGGCCAGCATGGACTCATTCATCTTCTTTGCGATCATCTGCTTATCAGACTCGACCTGCTCGCTGTTGACAAGGACAAGCGCCAAAGGCACAGTTGAGGAAACGCCGTATTTCCTTCCTACGGCGGATTTGTCCAGGAGCTCGTATCCGCTCTTCTGCACGCTTTTCAGCGCATAAGGGTCGCCCTCCTTCAAGCCGTCCAGCGTCAGGGAGAACTGACCTTGGGAATCGGTCATGACCATGTTGTACGGCCCGTCAGCCCTGACACGCACATCGGAAATCGCCTGGCCTGGCGCTCCATGGCGCCCCGCAGTACGCACATAGCCCTGCTGAGTCTGGGCGAACGCCGCGATGCAGAAAAATAATGATATGGCGGAAAGAATAATCTTTTTCATGGTCGTGATAAGTTTGACTTTCAATTCTATTTGACTTCAATCACTGCAGTGCTCTGGCAAGGCATGTAGATGGTGTTTTCAAGCAATGTGACAGCCTCGCTTTCGATGGTGTAGGATGCCGCCTGACTCTCTATCGGGACATCGATCTCGAAAACGCCGTCATTATCCGTAGTTGCTTCGATTCCCGCGATACGGACTTTTACGTCACGGGCCGGACGCTCCGAGGTGAAGGAGTACAGTTTGGCGCAGATATGTCCGTAGACGGAAGGGTCTCTCCTTATTGCCACGTTGTTGGATTTCTGCAGGGCGAGCGTCGTGTCAAGAATCTCGCAGTGCGGAGCCTCGAGCGTGAAGTGGACCTCCTTGCCTTTAAACCTGGCTGGGATGTTGCGGAACACTACATCGCCGCCTAGCGATGAAAGGGTGTCGACCTTCACTTCGGATCCAAGATCCAGCCTAACGACGACGTCCTTTATCTGTGGCAAAGAAGAATTCACTGCTCCGCCTTCAGCGACGACGACATCAGCGTCAAAAGGCTTATTCATCATCCATGTGGCGACGACAGCTCCTACCGCGAGCGCGACAGCGGCGCAAATCACGGACGTTTTTCTACGCTTGAGTCTTTTATGACGATCCCACAGGGAGTCAAATCCGACGCCAAGCATCTTGGAAACAATGCGTACCAAAGCCTTCTCCTTTCCGACCTCAGGGATGCTCACGCCAAGCAGCTCGTCCTCAGGATGCTCCTTGGTGTATTGTCTCAGGGATTTAGGGAAGCATTCGTCTTCAAAGGCATCCACCGGATCACGGTCGGTGTAGCTGTGAGGGGTGCCATCTACGATGAGGGGGATTATCCTGTCGAGGCGTCCCATCTCGATGAAGGCCTTAACCTCGTTGCTGACCCATTCCGAGCGTGCGGAGTTAGGGGAGCATATGACAATCAGATA
>JAKSJJ010000288.1 GCA_024398335.1 Bacteroidales bacterium
GCATATTTCTTACGCCTCTGACTATGTGCTTGATACCTAATTCCTTACATTTGTCTATTGTAAGGTTGCTGTATTCTATCACGCTGACATTATCCATGCCCTTGGTGGCCTCGCGGATGATCTCCAGTTTCTTCTCGTTGGAGAAAAACCCTCTTTTGTCCTGGTTGATACCGACGGCCACTATGACTTGGTCGAACATCGTGAGAGCCCTTTTAAGTATGTTGAGATGTCCCGCCGTGAAAGGGTCGAATGAACCGGGGAACATTGCTGTCTTTCCCATTTTGAAAGAATTATAACTGCCAGTCTATAGGAGACTTACCCTGTGAGATTAATATTGAGTTAGTCTGGCTGAAGTGACGGCATCCGAAGAACGCCCCTCTGGCGAGAGGGGACGGATGCGCCGCCTCCAGCACATAATGTTTGCTTTTATCTATGAGACAGGCCTTGCTTTTCGCATACCTTCCCCATAGGAGGAAAACAATACCGCTGCAATTCTCAGATATATACGATATTACCGCGTCTGTGAAAGCCTCCCATCCTCTATTCTTGTGAGACTCCGCCGTGTGAGCCCTGACTGTGAGGATGGCGTTGAGCAGCAGTACGCCCTGGTCCGCCCATTTCTCGAGATTCGGCCTGCCGCTCATGCGTATGCCCAGGTCATTCTCTATTTCTGTGAAGATGTTCCTTAGAGAAGGAGGGGTCCTTACTCCGTCAGGGACGGAAAATGAGAGCCCCATGGCTTCGCCTGGGTTATGGTATGGGTCCTGGCCGAGAATCACGACTTTCAGAGAATCCACCGGAGTGAGCTCGAAGGCGCGGAAAATCAACCCTCCAGGAGGATAGATCTGATATCCTGCCGCCTTCTCAGCGTGCAGAAAGGATACGAGCTCGGCCAAATAAGGCCTGTCGCACTCGGTCTCCAAGGCTCTCTTCCAGCTTTCTTCTATCTTGACGTCCATCAGAAAACGAAATCAACTACATCCTCAATAGTCTTGACGTAATGGAACTCAAGTCCTTTGACATAAATCTCCTGGATGTCCTCCACGTCCTTACGGTTGTCCTCGGAGATGACGATGGTCTTGACTCCGGAGCGCTTAGCCGCGAGGATTTTCTCCTTGATGCCGCCTACAGGAAGTACTTTCCCCCTGAGTGTCATCTCTCCTGTCATGGCCACGCTCTTGCGTATGGCCTCTCCTCTGAGGGCTGAGAGCATTGAGCAGACCATGGTTATGCCGGCGGAAGGTCCGTCCTTAGGCACGGCGCCCTCCGGTACATGTACATGCACATCCTTGGCGGCGAACTCCTCATATTCCATTTTCGCGAGCTCAGGGTGGGCCTTTATGTACTGCTAGTCTATAGTGGCGGGCTCTTTCATCGCGTCACCGAGGTTTCCTGTCATTGTCAGCGCCCCCTTGCCCTTGCTTATCGATGTCTCGATAAAGAGAATCTCGCCTCCGAGCTCTGTCCATGCGAGTCCTGTGACTACGCCAGGCCCTTCATTGCCCTTTATGAGATCATGGAAATTGGTAGGAAGACCGAGATATTCCTTGAGATGTTCCTTCTTGATAGTCACAGGGTTATCCTGCTCAAGAGCTATCTTCCTCGCTGTCACGCGGGCTATCTTGGCGATCTGCTTCTCCAGTCCGCGGACGCCGGATTCGTGAGTGTACTTGTCGACTATCTCAGCTATTGTCTCCTTGCCGATCTTGAGATCCTGCTTGCCCAGTCCGTGCTCCTCCATCTGTTTAGGGACAAGGTAGTGGCGGGCGATCTCGACTTTCTCCTCCGCGAGATATCCGCTCACGTTTATCATCTCCATCCTGTCCTTGAGAGCGGGCTGAATGGAGCCTATGCCGTTGGCGGTAGTGATGAACATGACGTTGGAAAG
>JAKSJJ010000289.1 GCA_024398335.1 Bacteroidales bacterium
GCCTGTTCTGGAAGCTGGTGCTGTAACCGAGCGAGAACTTCTCGTAGAACTTCTCCTTGCCGACTCTGTTCTTTTTCTTAAAAGGATAGAAGCGGCTCACCGAGAGGGTGATGTTAGGCAGGGTGAAGGTGTAGGAGCTGTCTCGTGAGTTCTGGTTATGCAGGGCGTTGACAGAGAGGTTCACCTTTCCGTTCCAGTTGTGTGAGTAGGAGATGGAAGATGATATCTGGTTCTGCAGAGCCTCGTTGACTCCGTGGGAGTTATATTTGCTGTTGGAAGGGCTGGAGAAGTTGACCGAGGCGCTGAAGTTGGAGCCAGGGTGGCTCTTAGGGTCCTGTGAGTGGTTCCACTTCAATGAGAAGTTCTTGGTCTGGAAGAAGTCTGTACTTCCTTTTTCTCCGGTCTGGTCGTTGGAGTAGGTGAGTCCGAAGCTACCGTTGCATTTGTAGTTGACCTTATAGCGGGAGTTCACATCGACGCTCCATGATCCGAGGGTATAGACATCGCCGGTTATGGATACATCGAAATAATCACCGATGACAAAGTACATACCCATGTCCCTTAGGTAGAATCCGCGGGCGGTCTCCTCTCCGAAGGTTGGCATCAGAAGGCCGGTGGCTCTGTCGGGGCGTTTAGGCAAGAAGCCGAAGGGGAGTCCGATAGGCAGAGGGACGTCCTCGACGACGAGGTTCGCGGGGCCGAACACTGTCTTCTGGTTAGGCTTGGTTATGACCTTGGCGGCGCTGAGCTGTAGGTAGTAATGGGGGTGCTCGCAGTCGCAGACGGTGTATTTTCCCTTGGTGATGTTGATGGAGTTGTCCGGCATCATCTTGATGTTCTGTCCATGAAGGATACCGTCCTCCTCCGTGGTGACCATGTTAGTGATGCGTGCCTTTCGTGTCTTGAAATTGTAGCGAAGCTCCTCCATGGTGTAGGACTTGCCTCCGTCCTCCATGACAGGCTTTCCCTTTATCTCGTCGGTCGCCGGGTCATACGTTCCTCTCGCATACAAGGTGTTGGTGAGCAGGTCGTATTCCATGTAGTCGGCGGAGAGTTTCATCGTTCCGTATGTCACGCTGACATCGCCGTAATAGTATATGGTGCGCTTGCCGTCGCTGAAGTCCTCGATCGTGGAGTCTTTCGCGGCGGTGAAGGCCGGGCGGTCGAGCGAGCTTTTATGAAGCAGGGACACGGAGTCCGCACGGTTCGTCGAGTCGGCTCTGTGAATGGAATCTCGTACTGCTTTTACAGAGTCGGCAACGGCGGCGATAGAGTCAAGGGCTTCCTTGGAGAGAGAATCGAGAATTTCAGTCTTGTCCTTGTCGCCTCTTGCGGCGCGGCGGGCCCTTCTGTTTTGGGCGTCGGAGCTGAATTCTGAGAAAATACCCATAAGCGCGACCAGCACGAGGCATTTCGCGAAAAAGGATAGGATATTTTTAGAATTCGGCCTGAACATTAATCTG
This sequence comes from Bacteroidales bacterium, assembly GCA_024398335.1. Taxonomy (GTDB): domain Bacteria; phylum Bacteroidota; class Bacteroidia; order Bacteroidales; family UBA932; genus Cryptobacteroides. The sequence continues at coordinate 1,464 of JAKSJJ010000289.1, forward strand.
TTTTTCGTTTTGGGCTTTATTCCCCATAGGGAAATAAACGTGCAAATTTAGACAAAAGAGCCCAAAACAACAAGATAATTCTACAACAATCATTCCTGTTCTTGGCATGCTTTTGTAATGTGTACGATTTAATGCGATTTTATCCGATTTTATCCGAAGTTTTTCCTATCTTTGTAAGATAACAAAACGACCTTCCAGATGTCATTTCGCCGTTTTATCTTTTCTATCATAACTTTCGCCGCCGCTGTCTTCAGCGGAGCGGACTGCTATGCCCAGAACGCTTCACAGACTCTTAAGACAATAGTCATCGACGCAGGTCATGGCGGGCATGATCCCGGGGCGGTGAGTAAGGACGGGAAGACAAAGGAGAAGGACATCACTTTGGCCATCTCCAAGCTCTTCGGACAAAAGATAAAAGCG
>JAKSJJ010000029.1 GCA_024398335.1 Bacteroidales bacterium
ATGAACAAGGCCTGCGAACACCTTCTGGGAACCCACGATTTCAGCTGTTTCGAGAAGACCGGAGGCAACAACGCGACCTCCATCTGCACCATCCGTGAAGCCCGTTGGGAAAGGTACACTCCGACCCACTGCCAGATGATGGATTTTCCGGAGGATGAATACATCGTATTCACAATCAGCGCCGACCGCTTCCTCAGGAACATGGTCAGAGCCATTGTCGGATCGATGGTGGAAGTAGGCCGTGGCAAGAGGGATCCTCAGTGGATAAAGGAGCTTGTCCGGACAGGAACAAGGTGCGACGCGGGAGAGTCCGTGCCGGGCCATGCTCTTTTCCTGAGCAGGGTCGATTATTAAGCCTGATTTTTATAAAAAATCCCGAAACTTTGATTATCTTCGCGTTTTAGAGAAAATTTGGTGAAAATTTAACTGAAACGCTATATGATTTTTAATCTTTTGCAGGTGGTCGACAGCGCGGCCACAGTCCAGAGTCCAGCTCCACAGGTAGAGCAGATGTCTTACTCCCTTATCGAAATGGCGACAAAAGGCGGATGGCTGATGATAGTCCTCCTCGCCCTGTCAATCGTCGCTATCTACATCTTCGGTCAGAAAGCATGGATGATCCATCGTGCGGGAAAGATCAGCAAGACCTTCATCCGCGAGATCCACGACCTTATCCACGACGGTAAGATCAAGTCCGCTATCCAGCTTTGCCAGGAGTATGACTCCCCTATCGCGAGACTCGTCGAGAAGGGTATCGAGCGTATCGGACGCCCTCTGCAGGACATCCAGACAGCGGTGGAGAACACCGGTAACGTCGAGGTGGCTCGTCTCGAGAAGGGTCTTCCTATGCTCGCGACTATCGCCGGAGGCGCCCCTATGATCGGATTCCTCGGAACCGTCAGCGGTATGATCAACGCCTTCTTCAAGATGTCCCAGAACGGAAGCAACATCGACATCTCCCTGCTTTCAGGAGGTATCTACGAGGCTATGGTCACTACAGTGGGCGGTCTGGCCGTAGGTATCATCGCATACTTCGGCTACAACTTCCTCACCTCGAAGATCTCTGATTTGGTTTTCAAGATGGAGAACGCGACCATCGAGTTCATGGATATGCTCAACGAGCCTGCGGAAAACAAGTAAAACACATTATCACAGCCCGATATGGCAATTAAAAGAAAAACGAAGGTTGATTCAGCGTTCTCGATGTCCTCAATGACAGACATCGTGTTCCTGCTGCTCATATTCTTCCTCGTGACCTCCACTTTGATTAACCCTAACGCGCTGAAGCTTCTGCTCCCTAAGAGCACAGGCCAGGTGTCGGCTAAGGCGACTGTGAGCGTGTCCGTGAAGGATTGGCACAACGGTAACTACTCCTACCACATCAACGGTGACCAGACCCCTATCCTCTTCTCCGAGGTCGAGGACGCTCTGATAGAGCAGCTCCAGAGCCAGGACGACCCGACTTTCTCGATCTATGCCGACGAGACAGTCCCTGTAAAAGAGGTTGTGGCGCTGATGAATATCGCGAAAAGAAATCATTACAAGGTCATAATGGCCACAAGTCCGGAATAGGAAATGGGTGATTACAGACAGGACAGGCGCATAACGGAGCGCGACTCCGTTTTCTCCGGCATCGTTTTGACGGTGCTGGTCCATGTGGCTTTGCTCCTGCTTGGAATATGGTCAGGCATAAAGTATCTCTATCCCCCTCCACAGGAGCAGGCGATGCTCATAGATTTCGAGGAGATAATCGAGCAGGACCCTATACAAGTCACCGGAGGCACAGCTCCGACCGTGCCAGAGCCGGACAAGACAAAGGAGATAAATCTGGTCAAGAGGTCAGAATCTCCAGTGAAGGGAACAAAGGCGAACGAAGCCAAGGAATCCACCGTGGGCAAGGACGGCGACGTCGAGGTGCCGGAGCCGGAGAGGGAAATAGACAACCGAAGCCTTTTCACATCAGCCAAGAACAAGACTGACAAGGACACCCTCGCCGCCCAGACCTCATCAACTCCTAAGGACAATCTCCAGGAAGGCCACGCGAGCGGTAACACCGTCAGCGGAAAGACTACAGGAACCCCTAACGCCCATGTCCAGGGACGTTCAATCAACGGATCCCTGCCTAAACCGGAATATACCTCAAACCAGGAAGGCACAGTGGTCGTTGACATCTGGGTGGACCAGTACGGAAACGTGACAAAGGCGATAGCGGGAGGCACAGGCACGACCCTCACAGACAGGGCCGTATGGGAAAAAGCCCGTCTGGCGGCCCTCAAGGCGCACTTCAACATGGCGGCTGACGCCCCTGTCCTTCAACAAGGAACGATAACTTATAATTTTAAGCTCAGATAAAACTATGAACGGGGACATCCCCGCGACTTCAAACAAAACAACAATTTAATTTGCCGTGAGGCACAAAAAAGAAATGGAAAATTACAAGAAAGACGGCGAGAGCCGTAACGCAGGAAGGCCGAGAAGGCCAAGAATTGGAAGTAGCTCATCAAGCGAGAGAGTATCATACTCAGAGCGCAGGAGCACATTCTCAGGCGACCGCAAACCATCTTATGGCGAGCGTCGTACCTATGGCGACAAGCCATCATTCAACTCAGACCGCAAACCAGCATACGGTGAGCGCAGAGAAGGCGGAGCACGTCCTTACGGCGACCGCAAACCTTCATTCGGCTCAGACCGCAAGCCAGCATACGGCGAGCGTCGTTCCTACGGCGACAAGCCATCATTCAACTCAGATCGTAAACCGGCATACGGTGAGCGCAGAGAAGGCGGAGCACGTCCTTATGGCGACCGCAAACCTTCATTCGGCGGCGACCGTAAGCCAGCATACAACTCAGACCGTAAGCCATCATATGGCGAGCGCCGCTCATTCGGCGACAAGCCTTCATTCGGTGAGCGCAGACCTTCATTCGGAAAGAGAGAGGGCGGCTCATACGGAAAGCCAGGCTACGGTCCACGCAAGCCTTTCCAGAAGAAGCCGTTCGACAGAGCAGCTCAGGAGGGTATCAACAGAATGATCAGCGACCGTCCACAGCTCGACGCCGACATGTGGTCAGATAACGATCATGTCAACATCCCTGTAAAAGACGAGATCCGTCTCAATAAATTCATCGCTAACTCTGGCATCTGCTCTCGCCGCGAGGCAGACAACTACATCCTCGCGGGAGTTGTGACAGTGAACGGTGAGGTCGTGACCGAGCTCGGAACCAAGATCAATGTCCGCACAGACGACATCCGCTTCAACGGAGAGCGTCTCAGAGGCGAGGAGAAGGTTTACATCGTGATGAACAAGCCTAAGGGATACGTCACTACCGCCAGCGATCCTCACGCCGAGAAGACCGTCATGGACCTTCTCAAGGGATGTCCTACAAGAGTATTCGCCGTCGGACGCCTTGACAAGAACACCACAGGTGTGCTTATGTTCACTAACGACGGAGAAATCGCCGAGAAGCTCACTCACCCTTCATACGACAAGAAGAAAATCTATCAGGTATCCCTTGACAAGGACCTCAAGAAAGAGGATTTCGACAAGGTGATGTCAGGAGTGACCCTCACCGACGGCGATGTGGCCGCTGATGACCTTCAGTACATCGACGAGAACGACCACCGCAAGCTCGGAATCGAGATCCACTCAGGCAAGAACCGCATCGTACGTAGAATCTTCGAGACCCTCGGCTACGAGGTCAAGGCTCTCGACAGAGTTTACTTCGCCGGACTTACCAAGAAAGGCATCAAGAGAGGCGACTGGCGCTACCTCACAGAGGGCGAGACCAACATCCTCAAAATGGGAGCATACAGATAATGGCAGAGAACAAGAGACACCGCGCCGGATTCGTAAACATCATCGGCAACCCTAACGTCGGCAAGTCAACGCTCATGAACGCGCTTGTCGGCGAAAGGCTTTCAATAGTCACCGCCAAGGCTCAGACCACCCGTCACAGGATCATGGGCATAGTCAACGGCGATGACTACCAGATAGTCTATTCCGACACCCCCGGCATTCTCAAGCCTAACTACCGTCTCCAGCAGAGCATGATGAACTTCGTGGACACCGCCATAGGTGACGCCGACATCATCCTCTACGTTACAGATACGGTAGAGAAGGGCGACAAGAACGCCGAGTACATCGAGAAACTCTCGAGGATAGACTGTCCTGTCGTGTTGGTGATCAACAAGATTGACATCAGCACTCAGGAAAAGGTGCTCGAGCTGATGCAGTGGTGGAAGGAGCAGCTTCCGAAGGCCATCATATTCCCGGCTTCGGCGCAGGAGAAATTCAACCTCGACAACATCTTCGACGCTATCGTGGACGCCCTTCCTGTCGCTCCGCCATGGTACGACAAGGACACGTTCACTGACAAGAACATGAGATTCTTCGCCTCTGAGATTATCAGGGAGAAGATTTTCCTCAACTACAGCCAGGAGATCCCTTACAGTTGTCAGGTCGAGATCGAGGAGTTCAAGGAGGGAAAGGACAGATATGACATCCGCGCGGTCATATACGTGATGAGAGACACCCAGAAAGGAATCATCATCGGTAAGGCGGGAGCGTCGCTTAAGAAAGTCGGCACCCAGGCCCGTATCGACATGGAGGAGTTCTTCCAGACAAAGGTGTTCCTCAGCCTCTATGTCAAGGTGGACCCTGACTGGAGGGAAAGCAAGAAGGAGCTTAGACGCTTCGGATACGAATACTAAAAAACAGAGACAATGGATATTGAAGATCAGGATCTTCCAGTAGAGGAAATAGGGCAGGCAGGTGAAGAAGAGGCCGTCTCCAACGCCAAAGAAGGCAAGTTCGACAAGCTTCTCGGAGAACACAGCCGTAAATTCAAGCTCTCAGGAATGTTCAAGGACTGGTTCCTTGACTATTCCTCATACGTCATTCTGCAAAGAGCCGTCCCGCACATCGTGGACGGTCTTAAACCTGTGCAGAGGCGTGTGCTCCACGCGATGTATGTCAACGATGACAACTCGATGACCAAGGCCGCCAAGGCCGTAGGTCAGGTCATGGCATACCACCCTCATGGAGACCAGTCAATTTTCGGAGCCCTCGTGCAGCTGGGACAGAAGAACCTTTTGATCGACACCCAGGGTAACTGGGGTAACATCATCACGGGAGACCCTAACGCCGCAGGCCGTTACATCGAGTGCCGCCTTTCGAAATTCGCGAAAGAGGTAGTCTTCAACCCGAAGACCACCCACTTCATGAAATCATACGACGGTAAGCTCGACGAGCCTACCGAACTTCCTGTGAAGTTCCCTCTCGTACTCGCCCAGGGTTCTGAGGGTATCGCCGTAGGTCTGGCCTCGAAGATTCTGCCTCATAACTTCAACGAGCTCATCGACGCTTCTATCGCTATACTCGAGGACAAGCCTTTCGAGCTTTACCCTGACTTCCCTACCGGAGGTTACGCCGACTGCAGCAAATACAACTGCGGAAGACGAGGAGGCGTCATCAAGGTCAGAGCCAAGATCGAGAAAATAGACAAGAGCACCCTCGAGATAACAGAGGTGCCATACGGAAAGACAACAGGTATCATCTGCGAGACCATACTCAAAGCCAAGGAAAAGGGCAAGATCAAGATCAAGAAGATCGATGACCTCACCACCAAGGCAGCGAAGATCATCATACATCTCCAGAACGATGTCTCTCCGGACAAGACCATCGACGCCCTCTACGCTTTCACTGACTGCGAGGTATCGATATCCCCTAACGCCTGCGTCATCGTTGACCACAAGCCTGAGTTCCTCGGAGTGGACGATATCCTTCGCTACTCGACAGAGCACACGAAAGAGCTTCTCGGATGGGAGCTGAACATCAGGATGAGCGAACTCGAGAACGATTGGCACTACAGTTCTCTTGAGAAGATCTTCTTCGAGAACAGAGTCTATAAACTCCTCGAGAACGACTCCGCCCGCACTTGGGACGAGCAGCTTGGCGACGTATTCGCCAGGATGAAAGAGTTCCAGGGCATGGTCAAGAGAGAGATTGTCATGGACGACATTCTCCGCCTTGTCGAGAAGCCTGTAAGGAAGATCTCCAAGTTCGACGCCAAGGCCGTAGAGGAGAAACTCCGCGGCATCGAGGAGGAAATGGCCCGCGTGCAGTATGACCTTGACCATCTGACAGCATACACTATCACATGGTTCAAGAACATCAAGAAAAAATACGGCGAAGGCCACGACAGACGCACCGAGATCACCTCGTTCGAGACAATCGCCGCCACCAAGGTCATCAGCAACAACGCTAAGCTCTACGCCAACCTCGCGGAAGGATTCGTCGGCATCAACCTCAAGAAGGACGATAACGGAGAGTTCATCTGCGACTGCTCAGACCTCTCGGAGATCATCGTCATCTCCAAGGACGGTAAATATAAAGTCACCAAGGTCACGGACAAAGCATTCTACGGAAAGGATCTTCTCTATGTAGGAGTATTCGACCGCAACGACCAGAGGACCATCTACAACTGTATCTACCGCGACGGAAACACGACAGTGACCTACGCCAAGAGATTCAACGTAACCTCCGTCACCCGTGACAAGGAGTACGACATCACCACCGGCGCCCCTGGCTCGAAGATACTCTGGTTCACGGCGAACCACAACGGTGAGGCCGAGACCGTCAAGATACGTTTCCGTCCTAGACCTAAGCTCAAGAAACTGGTTGACGAGTACGACTTCTCCCAGCTCGCTATCAAGGGCAAGGCCTCAAGAGGAAACCTCGTCTCAAAGAACTCTATCCAGAGCATCCTGCTCAAAAGCAAGGGTGTCTCCACTATCGGAGGTAAGGACATCTGGTTCGACGAGGATATCCAGCGCCTCAACGAGGACGGAAGAGGACGCCACCTTGGCCAGTTCAATAGCGGTGACCACATTCTCGCCGTATTCAAGGACGGAACTTACTACACCACCACCTTTGACCTGAGTGCCAAGTACCAGGGAGAACTGCTGATGCTCGAGAAGCTTGACGTGAACAAGATCTTCACAGCCCTTTACTGGGACGACGAGGTCGAGAGCTTCTACGTGAAGAGATTCTCATTTGAGATAAATGACAATAACCCTGTAAGCTTCATCTCAACAGCGAAGAAATCCTACCTTGTAGCTCTCAGCGAGGACAAGCATCCGCAGATAGAGGCTGTCTTCGGAGGAAAGTGGGAGCATCGTGAGGCCGAGAAGATCGACGCCGAAGAGTTCATCGCCAAGAAGGGCTACACCGCCAAGGGTAAGAAGGTAAGTCCTATGGATCTTAAGGAAGTTCGCTTCATAGAGCCGCTTCATAAGCCTGAGGACGACCTTGAAGAGCTCGCGATAACAGACATCGAGCCGGAGAACCTCGCCGGAGAGATTGACCAGGAAGACGAGTTTGTCGAAGTGATCGGAAAGAATCCGCTCCTGGAAAACCTTCCAGCGGGAGATGACGACGAACCGGACGACGATGACGGCGAAGGACTCGACCTGAACCTTGACGGAGAATTGACTCTATTCTAATGATCATAGCGCTCATAGGATTCATGGGGTCTGGAAAGACGACAGTGGGAAGCAAGCTTTCCACTGTTCTTTCTTATGACCTGATCGACCTTGACCAGTACATAGAAGAAAAGGCCGGCCGTGCGATAAAGGACATTTTCGCGGATGAAGGCGAGGCGTCTTTCCGTAAAAAAGAAAGCGCCGCTCTCGAAGAAGTCATCAGGGAATATTCCACATCGCAGTCAAAAGGATTGGTCCTCGCATGTGGTGGAGGAACTCCCCTTGCAAAAGCCAACGCCTCACTTATAAAAAATACGTGCGTATGCGTGTGGGTGCGCGCAAGCGAAGCCACTCTAAAAGGAAGATTGTTCGGGGACGAAGCCCTCAAACGTCCGCTTCTGAAAGGACGCCCGTTCGAGGAGATACTCGCCGAAAGGGGCGATATCTACTCTTCGCTCGCCGATATAGTGATTGACACGGACAATGGCCCGGACGAGGCCGTAGAAACGCTTTTAAAACAGCTCTGACGATGAAAAGAATCCTCATGTATGTTCTTTTGAGCATCGCGTTCCTAGGCGCTAACGCTCAAGAACATCAAGTCAAGATTGTGGCCCATAGAGGCTATCACGTAGATAACGGATGTCCGGAAAATTCTCTCGCCGCTTTGAAAGCGACTCAGGATCTCGGGGCATGGGGCAGCGAGTTTGACATCTGGCTGACAACAGACGGAAAGGTCGTGATCAACCACAACAAGGCTTATAAGACTGACCCCAAGCAGAGAATAATAAAGGAAAGCAGCTATGCGGAGCTCAGCGAGGAGGTGCGTCTGGAAAACGGCGAAGCGATTCCTCTTTTCGAGGACTTTCTCATCCAGGCGAAGAGCCGTCCCGGCACAATGCTCGTCTGCGAGATGAAAGGCCATGGAAGCGACGAGGCGAACCAGGCCCTTGTCGACGCGGCGTGGGAGCTTGTCCAGAAACACGACATGGCAGGCAAGATTCTCTTCCAGACCTTCAATTATAAGATGCTGCGCTATGCCTCTAAAGTATGTAAAGGCTGCATGACCATCTATCTTTGCAGCGACGAGAAGAAACTGAAAACTCCGTCTCAGCTCGTCCAGGACGGCATCGACGGAGTTAATTATCAATATTTCATATACGACGCCCACCCTGGTCTTATGAAGGAGCTGCAAGAGCTCTCCCTTGTGGCAGGCCTGACCGCTCAAGACGATGAGCAGATCCTGCGCCGTATGATAGAGGCTGGAATCGATGTGATAGGAACTAATGTCCCTCACATCGTCCTTCAATGGTAGTTTCTAAAGAGCTCTGAGTGAAAGGGCGAATCCGCCGCCAGGAGCCATCGTCACATTGATGCTGTCGGTAGATTTGACTACGCTGCGGGTGATAGTATATGCCTGAGGATTAGTCTTATAATCAGCGTCAGCTGCGTCAGCGTAAAGCACAGCCTCATACTCCTTGTCAGGGGTGAGGAAGTCAAGAGAGACAGTGGCGTCACGCTTGAGTTCGTCTGTCGTTCCTCCGACAAACCAGGTATCCTTTCCGTATGAGAACTCCTTGGCGCTTCCCGTAAGAGTCGCCTGCTTAGGCTTACGTGCGACGATGATATAATCTCCCGGCTCCGCGTCCAGATAAAGAGTCTTATCCCAATCCACTGCCACATCCTTGATAAACTGGAAGGCGTCCATGAACGGAGAGTAATGATCAGGCGTGTCAGCTGCCATCTGAAGCGGAGAATAGAAGGTCACATAAAGCGAAAGCTGGTTCGCGATGGTGGCGTTGACGTGGCTCTTGTTTCCGCACCATGCCTCAAGATTCTGCTCGAAAATACCAGGGGTGAAATCCATAGGACCGCCGTTCAGACGAGTAAACTGAAGAATGGTGGTATGCTCCGGCTCTGTTCCTCCAAAGGCTTGATACTCAGTTCCGCGGGCCGACTCATTGCCGATAAGGTTAGGATATGTCCTGCAAAGACCAGTAGGACGGACCGCCTCATGAGCATTGACCATGATATGGTGCTTCGCCGCCTCTGTCACAGCATAAAGATAATGGTTCACGAGCCACTGGCCATAGTGGTGCTCGCCATGAGGGAGGATGTCACCGACATAACCGCTCTTCACGGCGTCATATCCATATTTACTCATGAGATTATAGGCGGCCTCCATGTGACGCTCGTAGTTGCGCACTGAAGAAGAGCTCTCGTGATGCATGACAAGCTTGATACCCTTGCTGTGAGCGTACGCGTTCAGGGCGTCGATGTCAAAATCAGGATAAGGGGTCTGGAAATCAAAGACATAGTCCTTGTTACAGTTCGCCCAGTCCTCCCAGCCTATGTTCCATCCCTCTACCAGAAGAGCGTCAAATCCGTTCTGAGCCGCGAAATCAATATATGCGCGGACCTTCTCATTGTTCGCTCCATGAGTTCCCGAAGGCTTCGCTGAAGTGTAATCTGTCTCTCCAAGATGTACTGACTGGAAATCATTTGTGTATGACCAGGAAGAAGCACCTGCTATCATCTCCCACCATACGCCCATGTACTTGACAGGGTGGATCCAGCTCACGTCCTCGTATGCGCATGGCGCGTTAAGATTGAGCACAAGACGACTGGCGGGCATCCCTTCAGCGGTAGCTGTGACCTGGATTGTTCTCCAAGGAGTCGTGCAAGGGGTCTGCATGTAGCCTTTCCAGCCCTGAGCGTCCGGAGTAAGGACAGAGGTCAGCACATGAGTCTGCTCGTTCACCTCAAGGTGCATACAAGGGTAATTCACAAGAGCCGCCTCGTGGACATTGATGTAAAGGCCCTCGTCAGTCTTCATCAGGAAGGCTGTCTGTACTCCGCTCTTAGAGAAGAGAGTCTGGGAAGAATTGCCGCAGACGTGGCTCTCGAGCTCGGCGCTGATGCCGCTCAGACGAGTATTTCCGTATTGATACTCCTGAGTGTCGAAATCTCCCGGGATCCACCAGCTCTGATAGTCCCCTGCCATGGCGAACTCTGTAAGCTCCTCCTTGATGACAAAATAATTGAGTTCCTGCTCGCCAGGGAATTCATACCTGAATCCAAGACCGTCGTCAAACATACGGAAGCGAAGGTTCATCTTCCTTCCGCTCTGATCCTGAACCATGCTGACAAGCATCTCGTTATAATGCTCCCTGATTGAGCTTTCCTCACCCCACACCGGTGCCCAGTCTCTATCAAGAGAGTCCATCTGGACATCCACTACCTGGAAACCGCTATTGAACAGATAAGGAGCCTTGGCGTCAATCTTCGTGATCCCGGCGCCCTTGAAATCAAGGTCCGTAGCCTTCACTGTGCCTCGGAGCTCAAAGCCCAGACGGCTGAGGTTCACAACCTGCACGCCCTCACGGCTAAGGCTGTACATAGGCTCACCGTTCTCTCCAAGAGCGAAGCTCATCTCCAACTTTCCGTCGGGAGAAGTCAGAGTTTTCACTTCAGTGAGGCTCTGAGTCTTCGCACAAGAGCAAAGGAGCGCGGCAAGCGCAGATAAAGTAAAAAGTAATTTCTTCATATTCAACTATTTAAGTCCGTATTTAGATAATATTTTAAGAATAGGCTTCTCGATTGAACGTGCCCAGAGGTAGTATCCATAGTCGCCCGGATGTGTACCGTCAACAGAGGTCTCGTGCTCTGGCGAAGTGGCGTTCGTGCCGATAAGATAAACATCCTTGTATTTCTCTCGGCCCTCCTTCGTGGATTTGATCTCCTTGAAAATAGAGGCGGCCATGTCTATCTTATCCTGCTCGTACTGATTATTCACCTGGTTGAAATTGCGTCTTTCTCTATAGATAGTCTGCTGGAAGATAAGCGGTTTGCCAGGGTGGGCGGCGACCATGCGGTCAATGAAAGGCACCAGACGCTCCTTTATCAAAGCTGCGTCAGGGTTGGAGAAGCAGTCAAAGACGAAGGCGTCCGCGTCGACATCGACGAGCACATCAGCGAAGTATGTCTGCATCTTACAGTTGCCGGCGCAGCCAAATGGCAGCATCTGCACCCCTGTATGGCGAGTGAACTGAAGAGGATAGGCCATGCCCGGACGGCTTGTGCTCACGCCCTGGGTGAAGGACGATCCCCAGATAGCCACTCTGTGGCGGAAAGGATTCTCCAGGGCCTGCATGGTGGCGTCGCTCTGGACACCGATCTTCACGGAATACACCTCAGCATACTGAGGAATATAAAGCAGGCATTCCTTCTCGGAAGAATCCATGTCCTTGATAAGCACGAGATTGTCTGTGCTCTTTGCCGGCCATGTAGTTCCCGCGGCGGCCCATAGCCACTTTCCGTCTTTCTTTATATACAGGTCATAGCCTCGATAGGTCAGAGGCATTGTCGTGAGGTCCCGACGGTCATTTCCCTGCTTAGAGTATTCGGTCTTGACCGAGATCACGGTCGAGTTGGTCTTGAAGGCTATCGCCATTCCCGAGCCGCAGCGTACCTGATAGTTCTCGCTCTTTGTGAATCCCTTGTATTTCAGGGTATCGACCCTGGCGTAAGGGTTCGGGGTTCCGCTCATGAGCTTACCCACCATCGTCAACTCGCAGCCTTCTGTAAATGAATACTTTACGTCCTTTGGAGTCTGGGCGTATAGCGCCGCCGCGAAAAAAACCGCGGCCGACGCGAGCATAATTTTTCTAAACATAATCCTTTATCAATTCGCGTAATGCGAAGATAGGAAAAAATCTCAGTGTTTTTCTAAAAAGAAATTCGTTAATCGTCAAGATATGCAGGAGAGACCTGCGCCTACTCGAACACAGTGTACGAAAGGGCGCCAAAGAGATTTTCGTTGAGGAGCCCTCCGCCTCAGACCTTAAGCCCTCACCCGCAGCCGCTGACCTACCTGTACGCCTCGGATTGCAGCGGGCGAGTCACCAATGACGGCCGCCAGGGCTTGGATATATCCTACAATATCCTTAACTTGCCGAGTGTTGTAACAGCCGAGAACGGCATGGACACCAGGTACAGATCTCTCTGCGACGGCACCAAGCGGAGCGTCTCCAATGGCGACATTCTTAAATCTGTCAGTCAACGATGCGCAGGTCATCATTGATTCACAGTGCTATAGAATGCTTACGGATGAGGTCAGACATTCATGATTTATACACGGTTGATCCCAATAGTGGTGATTATGTTTATGAAGCAAGCGATATAGTTATTGATGTCATTGCATTTAGCCCAGAACTACTACCTATTATTTTATACTATTGGTAAACAGACAACACAGGAGTGGGCAAAAATGAACATGTACTATATTGAAAGAGGATTACCTCCTGTACACATGATTGCCCCAATTAGCATTTTATGAAACCGCTATCTACATATTTCAAGAATTGGATATACTACTGCTACTACCGCAGCGTCAAAATGTATTCTAAACCAGGAAAAGAACCGGAATATTTTGACGGAATAATACCATTTTATTATTGGGGTGCGCTGATAGAGGGTGTCATTTTATTTAATATGGGGGAGGACTTTCTTGCCTCTTTTAAAAAGCATATTTTACTTGTGAACATTCCGATAGGGATTATCATGATAATCGTTCTGCGACTTTTATTAAATGCTGAGAAATATAAGAGAATGGATGCATTATTTGGATCGGAGTCAAAACAATGCAATATAATAATGGGCATACTTGTTTTTCTCACTTTTGTATTCCCTATTGTCGCTCTTTTCTTGTATGGTGCGTGGATGTTCTCATAAATTATGACTTTTCTGTTTCGTCAAAGAGCTATCGTGATGAATAAGTTCTTCTCGAAAGATCAAATTTATAAAAATAGACTCTACTTTTTTTACTCAGCGGAGCGCCCTTCACCTGCAGGGACTCCGCTGATTTTTTTACTCGCATCCGGTTACGACTTTGGCGGGAATCCAATATAATTACTTAAA
>JAKSJJ010000290.1 GCA_024398335.1 Bacteroidales bacterium
GGACGACTACAGCGAGTATGAGTACCGCTACGCCTACCCGATGAACATAAGCAGCGCAGCGGGAGTGCATTACCAGATAGCACGCCGTGTAGGCAAGACAAGAAAAGAGCTGAAGGCCCAGGCACGAGAGGAAATCTTTAGCACAGAATTCGAGAAATGAGAACAAGGACAGTATTGATAGGCGGCCGTCTGCCGCTCGGAGGAGATAATCCTATTGTTATACAGACCATGTGCAACACGCACACCAGCGACATAGACGCCAGCGTGGCGCAGTGCGTATCATTAGCTAAGGCGGGAGCGTCATTGATAAGATTGACAGTGCCGTCGCTTCCTGACGTAGAAAACCTCAGAATCATCAAGGAGCGCCTTCGCGCCCAGGGCATAGACACTCCCCTTGTCGCTGACGTTCATTTCTCTTCAGAGATCGCTATCGCCGCGGCCGCCGTGGTGGAAAAGGTCCGAATCAATCCTGGCAACTTCCACAAAGACCATGAGCAGGCATGCGCGCAACTTAAGCGCCTGATCGAGGTCTGCAAGCAGCATGGCACAGTACTCAGGATAGGTCTAAACCACGGCTCCCTCGGAGAACGTATCACGAATCTCTACGGCAACACTCCGCTCGGAATGAAGGAGGCGGCCATGGAATGGCTTCGCATGTGCGTGGCGAACGACTTCTACGAAATCGTGGTATCCCTGAAGGCGAGCAATACCCTTGTCATGGTCGAGGCATACAGACTTCTGGCAAAGGCGATGGAAGAGGAAGGCATGGACTTCCCTATCCACGTAGGCGTCACAGAGGCAGGCAACGGCGACTCCGGCCGTATCAAGTCAGCGGTAGCCATCGCGACACTTCTCAAGGCGGGTATCGCCGACACAATCAGAGTCTCCCTCACTGAGGATCCTGTCGCTGAACTTCCTGTGGCGGCTTATCTCGCTAGCGGTACAAGCCGAGGCTCAAGTAGCGAAATCAAGCCTTCAGAGCATGAGAAATATATTCTTGACGCCGCCGTCAAATACGGTCCAGGGCTTATAAACGGCGAAATTGAGACCATCCAGACTGGCGACGAGTATCTTGACGACGAGATACTCCAGGCATGTCGAAAGAAGTTCTACAGGCCAGAATACGTGGCATGCCCAGGCTGCGGCAGGACAATGTATAATCTTCAGGAAACCTTCGAGGAAGTCAAGCGCAGGACCTCACATCTTAAAGGACTCGTGATCGCCGTCATGGGCTGCATAGTGAACGGTCCTGGAGAAATGGCCGACGCTGACTGGGGATACGTTGGCGAAGGCGGACACAAAGTCACCATATATAAAGGAAAGACGCCCGTGCTCCGTCACATCCCTGAGGACGAAGCGATCGGACGTCTTCTCGAACTTATCGAGCAGGACAGCGCCTCTAAAGCTTAGCTATCACAGACTCACAGGCGCGGACCTCGTCGCCTACCTCTACCTGGATGTCAGCATCCAGCGGGAGGAACATGTCTATACGTGATCCGAACTTGATGATACCGCACTGAGTAGCTTTCTCAACCTCCTCACCTACGCAATCATATGTCACGATACGGCGGGCGAAGGTACCGGCCATCTGCTTAAAGAACACCTCTCCGTGCTCATTCTTAACAGCGATCGACGCATGCTCATTGAGTTCCGAAGCCTTAGGCATCCATGCGAGCAGATATTTACCTGGATGGTATTTATAATAGGTGTTCACTCCGCTCATTGGCCAGTAATTCACGTGTACATTGAAGAAACTCATGTACACTGACACCTGCATACATTCTCCTTTGATATACTCCGGTTCGTAAACCTTCTCGCAAATAACGACCCCGCCGTCAGCGACAGAGGTCACCACATTCGCACCTTCCCTATTTCCT
>JAKSJJ010000291.1 GCA_024398335.1 Bacteroidales bacterium
TTCGTCCTCAGGGCGACAGGTTGGGACGACAAGAAAAAAATAGACGACAGGATCAACGCCGCCCTCGGCGCCGTCGGGATGAGGACTAAACTCCACAAGATGCCTCACCAGCTGTCCGGTGGAGAGCAACAGCGTATCGCCATCGCGAGAGCCCTGCTAAACGCCCCTAAGGTCATTGTCGCCGACGAGCCTACAGGCAACCTCGACAGCGAGACAGCGGAAGGAATCATGCAGCTTCTGAGCACCATCAACCGAGGCGGGACCCCTATTGTCATGGTGACCCATAACAGAGAAATCTGCAAACGTTATCCGGGCAGAGTCATCGAGTGCGCGAATGAAAGCGCCAGGGAAATCAGCCTTAGCGCCCCAGCGGAGGTAAGCTATGAATAGAAAAGAACGGTTCAGCGGCATTCTGGACTGGTTCAGGACCAATGTCCCCATCGCCCAGAGCGAACTTAATTTCGAGAACCCCTACCAGCTTCTCGTAGCCGTCATTCTCTCCGCCCAGTGCACGGACAAAAGGGTCAACATGCACACCCCTGAGCTGTTCCAGCGTTATCCAAGGCCCGAGCTTCTCGCCGCCGCTGACATCGAGGATGTTTACGAACTGATTAAATCCATATCCTTCCCTAACAACAAAGCCGCCCACCTTATAGGCATGGCCAAGACCCTCGTGAACGAATTCGGATCAGTCGTGCCTTCAGACCCAGATGAACTCGTGAAGATGCCCGGAGTCGGCCGCAAGACAGCAAATGTCATCGCCTCCGTGATATACGACAAGCCCGTGATAGCCGTGGACACCCATGTATTCAGGGTCTCCAAAAGGCTGGGGCTCTCCGACGCCACGACGGTCGAAGGAGTGGAAAAGGACCTCACCAAAGGAGTCGCCCCCCAGGAAAGGCCCAAAGCCCACCATTGGATATTGCTCCATGGACGATACATCTGCACCGCACGTGCGCCAAAGTGCGAACGCTGCCACCTCACTCCCTGGTGCAGATATTATAATTCTGAAAAGAAATAATCAAAGCCACGAAGGCTCCAAAGAGAATTCCATCACCCGTCCGCTCTCAGGATGGGTGAATTTTATATACTCGGCATGAAGCATAAGAGCGCCCCTGACACCCTCGTCCGCCCCGCCTTCTGTCGCCGCTGCCATGCCTCCGTACAGTCTGTCTCCCTTGATAGGACGGCCGAGTCCCTGGGAAGAAGCCGCATGGACCCTGAGTTGATGAGTCCTGCCTGTCTTAGGGAAAAATCTCACGAGTATCCCTCCCCTTCTTTCCCTGTCAGCCTCGTCGGAGAGCACCTCATAAAGCGTCAGCGCAGGCTTGCCGCTTTCAAAATCCACCATCTGGCGAGGACGGTCATAATAATCAAGAGCAAGAGGAAGATCCACTTCCCCCTTCGCCCCGAAATCAAGAGAGACCGCTCCGGGGCCCGTCTCGTCACACAAGAGAGCGAGATAGGATTTCTCCACCTCACGGTTCTCGAACTGCCGCTGGATAGCAGCCTGGCAGGAGACATCCTTAGCGAAAACTAGCAGACCGGAAGTGTCCATATCCAGTCTATGACAGCTGAAAAGACGCATGCCAAGCTTTCGCTGCAGCCACACAAGAAGGGATAAAGACTCTATTTTCCCGGGCACGGAAAGCATCCCTGACGGCTTTGAGGCTACAACTATCGAGTCGTCCTCATAAATAATCGAAGGCTCGGCGGAAGCGTCAGCCCTATCCGGATTAGGCTCGACCTCCAACCCCTCAAGCATGAACTTCAGCAAAGGACCGCATTTCCCTGTACATGAAGGATAG
>JAKSJJ010000292.1 GCA_024398335.1 Bacteroidales bacterium
CGAAGATGTATGATTCTCAGACCGCCAACTGGAATATTTTCGGTGAAAGCGACCCGTCTGACACTACAAAATCTGCTTTGCCAAAGATCAAGATAGGTAAGGTAAGGATGTCAGATGGCAGTAAGGTCGTGTTCTGCAGCCCCCAGGACACGCTTTTCGCGAATTTGTCACTTGCGGATCTGTCGTTTAACGGAAAAGTCAACACTCAGCGCCTGGGGGCGACAAAAGGACATCTCAAGGTTGACACGCTCGCTGTTTTCGGCCGTATGAAGGCTGATACCCTGGCGCTTAACCTGGAGTTACTTGAGCTTAAGGGCGACAGGAATAAATTCAATCTTGAGTTGGACGCGCTTCTTAGAGCGGCTACAAAGGCCTTCGGAAGAGTCAGTGTGCCACTTGAGTTGAAGGCGCAGGCCAGATGTCCGGAGGATTCGCTTCTGACCGCGTACATTGATGAGCTGACACTCACCTTGGCCGGAATTCCTTTAGAGGCGGACGGTAACGTGACCATGTATTCCTCCGAGAAATATGGGCTTGATGTCAGGGCTGCGATAAATGGATGTAACCTCGGGAATGTCATTTCCCAGTATGGCCCTATTTTCTGGGACGGGGCGAAGGATGTGAAGACTGACGCTGTGCTTTCTCTAGCGGCTACCGCGTCTGGAATATACGACAAGGAGAACGAACTTATGCCGTCACTCTCGGCGGAGCTCAAGATTCCTCATTCGTCGCTCAAATACTCGAAGATCGATAGCCCATTCGAGCTGGAGCTGAGCGCGGGCGCCGCCTCTGATCCTGACGGAAGGGTCAATGTAAGGCTTGACAAGGCTTCTGTAGAAAGCGATGACATCGTTTTTTATGCCGGTGGTAACGCGGTTGACCTTCTTGGCAGGGATCCTCTTGTAAAGGCTGACGCCGGGCTTATAGCAGATTTGGGACCGCTCATGAAATTCGTGCCGGACAGTCTTGACGTATATGCTGACGGAACGGTCACCGCGGAACTGAAAGGCGCCTTCAGAATGTCCCAGCTGGCTATCGAGAAGATTGGTGGAGCCAATATCAAAGGTTATGTTTCTTCCGACAATCTGGATTTCGCCATGCCATCGGATACTCTCAGCGCCACAGTCATCGGACTCGGCGTTGAATTCGCGGCCACCGGTGATGTGGAGTCAGAAGCCCTTGAAGCCGGAGAGCGCGTATTTACAGTGTCAGTCGCCGCGGACAGTCTCGTGGCTGACTATAAGAAGAATATGAAAGTCCGTGGTAAGGACTTGAAAATAAACGCGTTCAATTCCGCCTCTATACTTTCCTCAAACGCCAAGAACGGCGTACACCCATTCTCAGGAAATGTGTCTATAGGACATGTCTCACTCGTGGATGCGGACTCCACATTCATCGCTGTCAAGGACAATTCCGAATCCTTTACAATCAGGCCGAAGGACAGCGCGAGGACTATTCCTGTCCTTTCATTCAATAGTAAGACATCACGTGCTTTCATGCGCAGCGGTGCTCAGAGAGTGGCTGTCAAGGATTTGAAGCTTAACGCTGTCGCTGTCATGAATACGGTCGAGCGTCAGGCAAAGCGCAAGGCTTTCATGGATTCTCTCTCGAGAGCGTATCCGGACGTGCCTAAAGATTCGTTATTCTCCATGTTGAGAAGGCGTCACGCCAGCGCGGCGGTTCCTGAGTGGATGACCGAGGAGGATTTCAAGAAGAGTGATTTGAATTTCAAGCTCTCAGAGAGCCTTGCAAAGTATTTCAAGGAGTTAAAGGGTAGTTATCAACTGTTGTAAACAGTTG
>JAKSJJ010000293.1 GCA_024398335.1 Bacteroidales bacterium
GTACTGGTTAAACGTATGCGCAAAAATCGCCTTCATATCGTCGTGTTCTGCCTCTCTCTTATAGGGGTGTGGGCTTGTGGCGTGGATAATCCTGTGGCAAGTGAAGGTTCTCGTGAGCAGTCCCTCCATGCTTTGGACGATGATCCTTGCCTTGAGGAAGGCGAATTGATTATAGAGTTCACGGACGATTTCTGCGCGAAGATAGAGAGCGGGGAGCAGGCTTTAGGCTTCTCGGAGATAGGGGTGAGCTCTTTGCGAAGGTTATATCCTGACGCGGGGCAGTGGGAGCCTCGTCATAGGGCGGCGGGACTCCACCGCTGGTACGTTGCTCAGTACAGTCCTTCCACGACAACCCGCACGAAGGCGAAAATGTCCCTTGAAGGACTGGACGGGGTCGTATATGTCGAGCCTAGCCGTAAGGCGGTATCTTGCGCTATTTTCAACGATCCGGGATTTTCAAGGCAGTGGAACTTGGACGACATAAATGTCGTGCCCGTATGGAGACATTACACCGCGGGAAGCTCCGATGTTGTAGTCGCCGTCGTTGACGGAGGAATTGACCTTAACCATGAGGACCTCGCGGGAGCGTGTCTTCCAGGAGGAGAGAGCGGCAGCAGGAATTTCTGCACGGGGTACGAGGGATATGACATCACAGCACATCCTCACGGGACCCATGTAGCGGGCATCATAGGTGCGGTGAATAATAATGGGAAGGGCATGTGCGGCCTTGCCGGAGGACAGGACGGAAACGCAGGGGTGAAGCTGATGTCTTGCCAGATATTCATGACAAATCCTCAAGATCCGAGCGCGGATGATATCGGTGGCAATTCCTATAACGCGATTGTCTGGGCGGCGGATCATGGAGCGCTCATTTGCCAGAATAGCTGGAGCTATAAATATAAGACAGAGCAGGAGGCCGCCGCAGGTGGCGTGGGAGCCATAAAACATGCGATCGATTATTTCACGAAGAATGCAGGATGTGACATCGACGGAAACCAGGTGGGCCTGATGAAGGGCGGCCTTGTCATCTTCGCCGCCGGAAACGACGGCTTCGCCCACGGCTGGCCCGCGGAATATGAGCCATGTCTCGCTGTCGGGGCGGCGGATCCGAGCGGGAACAGGGCGTATTACTCAAACTATGGCGACTGGGTCGATATAGCGGCGCCCGGAGGAGATTATCATGTTTCTCAGATTTATAGCGCCCTTCCTGGCAACGATTACGGATATATGCAGGGCACATCCATGGCCTGCCCTCATGTCAGCGGTGTCGCCGCTTTGCTTGTGAGCTACTACGGTGGCCCGGGCTTCACCTCCCAGATGCTCCGCGAGAAGCTTATTTGTGGCGCCGACCCTTCATTTATCGCCCCTGGGGCGAAGATCGGAGCCATGCTCGACGCTCTGGGCTCTGTCACTTACGGCACGAAGAAGGCTCCTTCCGCCGTGGAGACGTTTGATGTCGATGTATGGACCAACACCTTGAATCTTTCCTGGACTGTGGGCTCCGACCCTGACGATAAAGTCCCGTATGCCTATTCTGTCCTTCTTTCAAAGAAGGCCTCTGACCTTGAGAGCTTGGATATGACCCACCTTCCTTCTTCCGTAAGGAAGGAGACGGTTTTAGTCTCGGAGCTTTCCTTCGGACAGGCCATTTGCTCTAAGATAGAGGGGCTAGACTACCTCGAGGACTATTATGTCGCTATCGTCGCATTTGACTACGCCGGGAATTATTCCGCCTTGTCTCCGATAAAGAAAGTATCGACAAGCGATAATTATCCTCCAGAGATAGTAAAACC
>JAKSJJ010000294.1 GCA_024398335.1 Bacteroidales bacterium
ATCCATAGATAACATTTCTTTGGATACGATAGGATTCGAGTATATTCCCAGGAAGATATTTCTGAGCTCTCCTCTATCGAGCTCTTTCTCGACCATATCCAGCTGATGCTCCATATAAGCGACGAACTGCTCTTTGTCCTCAGCTGTGTATCTGTCAGCGAAACGGTTGCTCTTGAAGCGCATATCCCATGCGATATATGAATTCTTGAAGATCTTGTATCCTTCGATTACTCTCATATCTACGGCGTGGCGGATATACTGGTAACGGTCTTTGCTGTTGCAGATGGCTGCCGCCGCCACTTCCTGCTCTGTCAAAGGAGTACCTATATTAAGATGTATATGACCCTTCGGCTGTTTGATTCCCGTAAGGATGCTGAAGGTGTCCTCTCCTTCCGCCTTGACGTATTTCTGGGTGCGTGAGATCAGGAGCTCCCTGGCTTTCAGGATGTCGCATGGCTCGAGCTCATAGGAAATACTCAGAGGGATGATATTAAGCTCGTTGTAGTTCTGCTCGAATGAGCCGGTTCCGCTAAGATCAAGCATCTTGAGCAGTCCCTGCTCTGTCATATCCAGTCCGTTCTTTGTCCTTCCTTGTCTCTGCGCGAGCCAGATTGAGCTCTTTCCTGAGGTGATGCTCAACCTTATATATTTAGAGAGCATTTGTGAGGACATGTAAAGCTCGCGGGCAGATACGCCGCGGATAACCTTGATCATTCTGTTGGAGCGAATGAGCGCCTCGATAAACGAGTTTGAAATCAGGTTGCTGCCGACAGCTATCTCCGTCTGGTCCAGGCCGTTTCTGTACAGGACGAGCTGCGTGATGGCGGGATCGAGGATGATGTCCCTGTGGTTGGACAGTGCGAGGAATTTACGGTCTCCCTGGGCAATGATGTTTGAAATGCCGTCGTATGAGAAATTGTGGGCGGTAGTAGCGAGCACTCTCTCTACGAGTTTGGACATCACGAGCACCTGGAAGTCGTTGATACATGTCACCTGTTTGAGCAAGTTACCCATGTGCGTGGGTTCCTCGTCCGGGAAGATGAATTTAGAGCCTTCCTTTATAAAAGGGTGGTCCGCTATGCCTCTAAGGGCCGCTACCGCTTCCTCATCATTGTAAGGGCTGATGCTCTCGAATTCGGACATGTCTGGAAGGAGGTTGGTATCCATATCAGTAAGTTTAATTATTGTTTCTGTTATTATCTGACCCTGAATAAAACTGAACTGTCGCCATAACTGAGGAAACGGTAACCGTTATCGAGCGCATGCTCGTAGATAGGTTGCCAATTGCCTTTCAGCAGGGCTGAAATCAGCAGCAGAAGGGTGCTTTGTGGCTGGTGGAAGTTGGTCACCAGGATATCTACGACCTTGAAGTCGAAGCCCGGGACTATGATTATTCTTGTGCCTAAGGTGAGGCTTTCAAGCGAGTTCTTGTCAAGGTATTCAAGAAGAGCCGAGAACGCCTGGGAGCGGCTGTAAGGGTATTCTCTTTCGTACGGCGCCCATTGGCTGACATCCGACGGCTCGCCCTTCTCTATGCAGCAGACTCCGGCGTAGTAGAGCGATTCGAGCGTCCTGACGGATGTCGTGCCTACTGCGATGACTGGCCTGCCGCCGTCAAGAAGTTCCGCGATAAGTGAACGCTTGACAACGAACGGCTCCCTGTGCATGACATGCTGGCTCGCGTCGTCGGCCTTGACTGGAAGGAATGTGCCCGCTCCGACATGGAGGCAAAGCGTCCGCCTCTCGATGCCCTTCGCGCTCAACGCCTCGAGCACCTC
>JAKSJJ010000295.1 GCA_024398335.1 Bacteroidales bacterium
TCGCCAGGGCCTTGACATGGTTCGTGGACCTAGGCCCTTCAGATTTACCTTCGGGAAGACATGAGTATTCAAATATCTTGACGGCGAAGTTCCAACCAGTGCTTACTTCAAAGGACTCTCCGACCAGCTTGAGGGAGGTTTCCACGAGGTTTGGATACGGGGTTAAATACAATTTCATGATGGATTCCTTTATCGAGGCGAATCTTTCTTCATCTTTATCGTTCAGCGCGGCTTATTACGGGAAAAGGGCTCTTTCCAAGATCGTCGTAGGGGATTATAACATACGTCTGGGGCAGGGGCTTGTGGTGTGGAGCGGCTTTTCTCTTTCCGCTCTGAATTCGCCTGATAATGTCTCGAAAAATCCCACTGGAGTGAACGCGTATCGTTCATTTTCCGGGGAAGGAACATGGAGGGGAGTCGCCGCTGAGTTTCTCTTCGGGAAGTGGACTAGTACTATCGCCTTCTCCCATCCTGGCCGTATGGTTCTCTGTACGAGTCGTTTAGGACGCATTTCTCAGCTTGGTTTCACCTCAAGCATATCTTATCAAGCGGATATAAAAGACAATTTCCCCAAAAGGCTATGGGCGGATAAATGGCTTTTTCTTTCCAATGGGCGACTCTCGGGGATAGACGCTCATGTGGGCGTGGACGCGCGCGTGTGTATTAAAGGAGTGGATCTGTTCGGGGAATATGCGCTTGATTTAAGAAATCTCTCTTCTGCTTTACTGGGAGGAGTCAGGGGAAAGATAGCGGGGTGTCTGACGCTCTGTGCGGTCGGTAGATATTATTCTCCCTTTTATGATTCATCATTAAGTGGCGCTCTTTCCAGCGGAACGGATTGTACCGATGAGGGCGGATTCTCTCTGGCGGCTAGTCTTTGCAGGGGAGGGCATCAGGCGCAGGTCTATTCAGACTGCGCCTGGCGGCCCGCCGCAGGCGGCCGCGTGTACCGCGCCGGAGCGCGGTACACCTGCCATCCCCTCCCGCCCCTGGAACTCTCCTTACGTCTGGATTATAGAGACCGGGACTACTCGGACGGGAAAAGAGAATCTCTAAGACTCGATGCGAAATGGCAACGACTCCATTGGGAGATCAGCGGCAGATTTGATACCGTTCATTGCGTGGACTGGTCCTTCGCCGGGATGGTAAGCGGAGCCTTTAAAAGCAAGTACATAAACGCTTATCTTAGCCAGGAAATCTTCCGTGTCGATAATTGGAACGACAGGATTTATGTCTATCAAAGGGACGCTCCGGGAAATTTCACTGTGCCCGCCTGCTATGGAAGAGGACTGAGAACATCTCTCTATCTAAGCTCTAAACCAGTCAGGTGGCTGAAACTGTATTTACGTTGTTCCACAACGCGATACCCCTGGAGCCAGGCCCCAGGGGTAAAATCAGATAGGTTAGCCTCTTTGACTTTACGTCTTCAGACGGTTTTCGACCTATATTTAACTAAATCTATTTCTTCGGGATCTTAAGCTTCTGGCCAGGCTTGATGTTCGTGCCTATGCCGTTAGCCTTCTGGATGTCCGCAACCGAAACCCTTGCATATTTCTGTGAGATAGAGTAGAGGGTGTCTCCAGACTTCACTGTATAATAGGTATAAGATCCGGACGAGCTGCTTGATGAGCTGGAACTTGTTGTCTTGCTCGAACTGCTAGATGAAGACGAACTGTATGAAGAACCGCCGCTTCCGTAAATGTA
>JAKSJJ010000296.1 GCA_024398335.1 Bacteroidales bacterium
ATGGATGTTATTGTCGCAGCATGCGTCAGTAGTATTGAAAGCATAGTACAGACCGTCGACATTCTTGATGTATGTCTCGCCGTTATGTCCCTTATCCACGAAACCTGCTGCCTTGAGGACCTCGATGTATTTATAAAGAAGGAGGCTTGGGCCGGTCACATCCCATGTATAGCAAGGATGTCCGTTCTGCATACCGCAATCTGAAAGCTGAAAATCACGGCCTCCGACGTTCCAAAGAGGATACTGAGGAAGTTTAGACTGGAACTGAGCGAGCGCCATCTCGTCGCGTCCGCGGGCCTGGGCCATCTCCTTTTCGGCGCCAGGAAGCAATGCTCCACACTTAGCGCAATATTTTGTGCCAGGAGTGTTGACAAGACCACACTGAGGGCATGTACATGCGTCAGCGGCGGTCTCCTGCGGAAGTTTTGCGCCGCACTGAGGGCAGAAATCCCTGTCAGCGGAGCATGCCTCACCACAATTAGGACATATCTTCACATTCTTTGACACCTCTGTCGCATAAGACTGAGCGTTCGCGGCCATGCCTCCGAGTACGGCTCCAAGTCCGCCCAAGGCGCCCAGCCCTCCGAGCACGTCACCAAGTCCCGCTTCAGTCTGGCCAGCTCCCTGAGGGGAGGTCTGCGCACCTGCGGGTTGACCTGTCGTGCCTACGGGTTGACCAGCGGCGGTTCCTGCGGCGTTCGGGTCGTTCTGAGCAGGTTTGACAGCGTTTTCGACCGCTTTACTCAAAGCCTTAGATACGCCCCCTGAGATAGCGTCTGAAAGAATAGATCCTAAAAGTCCCATATTATTTAAGTTTTAATGTTGTTCGTATTCACAAATATATGAATTTTTGAAAAATTCGTATCTTTACACCATTGACAATAACTTAATCAACAATCAAAATGGGAAAATTTGTTATTTCAGTGAGAAAGAACGGTGAATTCCAGTTCAATCTCAAAGCTACCAACGGACAGGTCATCCTCACTAGCGAGGGCTACACTACAAAGGCCGCTTGCCTTAACGGTGTAGAGTCAGTTAAGAAAAACGCCGCTGTAGAGGCTCGTTTCGAGACTAAGGTCGCTAAAAACGGCAAGCCTTACTTCAACCTCAAGGCTACTAACGGTCAGGTTATCGGCGCCAGCCAGATGTACTCTTCTGAGGCTACAATGAAGGCAGGTATCGCTTCAGTCATGAAGAACGCTCCTGAGGCTGAGGTAGTTGAGGAGACCGCTGAATAATATCGGCAGACTTTGAAAATAAAAGGCAGAGCGCTGGCTCTGCCTTTTTTTAATATACACCGTTATAGTCAAAGCGGAGGGAGGCACCGTCGGAGAGGACTATGTCGAATTTGACTTTGTAGGAGTCCTGGGCGGCGTTTTTACGCACTTGGAGCGTGCCTGATTTAGGCGCGTAATCTGGAGAATAGAAGTGGTTCATATCCTCGAAAAGGAGAACATAGTCTATGCCTTTTGATAAAGAAGGGTTCGAGAAATCAAGCACCTTGCCTATGTTATCCTCGCTTATTATCAGTTCTATACGCTGAGAGAACGGTTCCTTTGGCTCTCGGGCTATCAGGAAATAATAGTACCCGTCCTCGTATGCCGACTCCAGACTGTGGACGCCGTATGGCGCGTCCTCATAGTCATAATAGGTGACAGGTTCCACTCGGCCATACTGTATCACATCCCTCGCGACGACTG
>JAKSJJ010000297.1 GCA_024398335.1 Bacteroidales bacterium
AAGGCAAAATTACTAATAATATTGTATTTCTTAAATCAATTTTTTAACTTTGTCCGGAATTTGAAAACCTTTACGAAAGAACAAAAAATTAAATAAAAAATGGAAATCTTAAAGAAACTCCTCACCTGGTGTGTACTCCCAGCGGTTATTGTCTGCCTCGCTTATCTTTGCTACTCAAGCGTGATGAAGCCTGTTACCTTCAATAAGGAGAAAGCAGCCCGCGAGCAGGTCGCTGTCCAGAGACTTAAGGACATCCGTACCCTCCAGAACGCTTTCAAGTCAGCGAACCTCCACTATGCTTCCACTATCGACTCGCTCAAGTGGTTCTACAATGAGGGCAAGATCGACGTCGTCATGCAGATCGGTTCACAGGATGACTCTATCGCTATGGTAAACACCAAGAAGGTCCGCGCACGCAACCCTCGTATCACTCCAGAGCAGATGTACGAGCTCTATCTCCAGGGCGAGAAACTCGTGTTCGCAGTCAAGAACGCTGTCGCTGTAAAGGATACCCTCTGCAAGAGAGAGGACTTCTGCATCGACTCTATCGCTTTCATCCCTTGCTGCGGCGACTCAGTCATGATGGAGACCACTATCAAGACTGTTTCCGGTGTAAAGGTTCCGCTTTTCGAGGCTAAGATGCCATACGGTGTCAAGGGCAGCGACGGACGCGTTAAAGAGTACCTCCTCAAGGGTATGGATCATCAGCTTATCGTCAATCTCTGCGCTGAGAGAGAGGATACAGACCGTTATCCTGGCCTTATGGTAGGTAGCGTTACAACTCCTAACAACAATGCAGGTAACTGGGAGTAATAATTCAATTTCCGTACAGGTCAGCCTGAACGGATTCTCAATCAATAACGGCTGCGCTCGGTCAGAATGGCTGGGCGCAGACCGTGTTTTTACCAGCCCTGAGCTTCAAGGACGATTCGACAAGGTCGAGTTGTCAACCTTCACGACAAAGTTCACCCTCGTTCCCGAGCAGTTTTTCAGCCCGGAAGGGGCTAGGGAAATTCTCTCCGAGGTCGTGACGCTCTCGGAGAACGATGTTGTCGAGAGCGTAGCTTTGGCCCGATACGGAGCGGTCGCTGTGTATAGCGTGAGCGGTACAGGTACGCTTGGCAGGGTCCTTTCGGATATGCTCCTTCATGTGGACGGGACAAAGGCCCGTTTGCTTCCTGAGCAATATTATATGATGGAGAACCTGGACGAGATCTCCGACTACAACAAGATTGTGGCCTCTTACGCCGACGGATATCTTTATCTGGCTGTCGCCCAAGGCCGTACCTTGCTTCTGTGTAACTCCTTCGAGGCCTCAGACTTTACGACGGCGCAGTATTTCATTTTCATGGTGATGCGTCGTTTCCAGCTTAATCCTGAAGTCTCGACGATTTATTTCCGAACTCCGCTATCGGCAGAGGAAGAGGAGTCGCTTTACGCTTACTTCAAATCAGTGGAGGTCCTGTAGGGTATGCGCGTTATAGGAGGAAAACTGAAAGGCAAGGTCATCCTGCCGCCAAACGGCTACAAGGCTCGTCCTACTACGGATTTCGCGAAGGAGGGGCTGTTCAATATCCTTGATAACGAATACGAGTTCGACGGACTGCAGGTGCTCGATCTCTTCGGAGGTACGGGAGCCATCTCTTTCGAGTTCGCCTCCAGGGGCGCGGGACGAGTGTACTGCGTCGAGATGCT
>JAKSJJ010000298.1 GCA_024398335.1 Bacteroidales bacterium
GATATGTTCAACAAGCATGATATAACACGAAATACCTGCCAGCTCACAGGAGCGCAGGCAAGACAAGGCTACGATTGGTGGTGGCATTCTTTTACGGGGTATGACGAGCTTTCGGGCGAGGCACGCCCTTTTTTCATTGAGTTTTTCCTGTGCAATCCAGCGTCGGGAACGTCTCAGCCTATCTTTGGGCAGAAGCCTGAGAATCAGGCGAAAGGCGTCAAACCTTCATATCTTATGGTGAAGGCCGGGAGCTGGGGCGCTGACGCGGCGCAGCTTCATCGCTTCTTCGGATGGGAGGCGGTCCGCGTGGACATGGGGTGCCCATTCAGCATCGAGGCGGGTGACTGCAGCTTAGGGGAGACATTCACAGAAGGGCGTGTGAGCGTAACTCAAGAGGACAGCGTGGGTCATCCGGAGTGGATGTGCCAGGCGGGGGAGATGTCGTGGAATCTGACAATTTCCAAGAAGACGGCGTTCAATGTAGGGTATGGCGCGGGGAAGCTTTTCCGCAAGCTTCAGCTTTTCGAGATGTTCTGGCATGCGGAGGGTATGGCGACAGAATATCAGGGCTACGTGATGTGGAATGGCCGAAAGTACATTGTCCGTCCGGAGGATTGCTATGGCTATGCCGACAAGAACTGGGGCAAGGACTTCACGAGCCCGTGGGTATGGCTTTCGTCATGTAATCTCACTAGCGAAATCACTGGAAAGAAACTGAAGGATTCGGTGTTCGACATCGGCGGAGGTCGTCCGAAGTGCGGACCTGTCGTCCTTGAGCGAAAACTCCTTTCCGCCTTCTGGTACGAGGGGAGAGGCTTCGAATTCAATTTCTCCAAGTTCTGGACTTTCTGCCGGACAAAGTTCGACTGCAGGGAGACCGATACTCAGATTATCTGGCATGTGGATCAGAGGACATGGCGAAGCCGCATGATTACTGACATCACTTGCGAGAAGAAGGATATGCTTCTTGTGAACTATGAGGCTCCCAGCGGGCTGAAACGCCATAACCGCCTATGGAATGGTGGTAATGGCAAAGGTACAGTCCAACTATATTATAAGGGTAAACTTATAGACCGCGTCCATGCCGAGAACATAGGCTGCGAGTGGGGAGAATATACTCCTCTCGTGAAGTAAAAAATATATGTATATCTTTGTGCCAGATATTAAAAGTTCACATGAGAAAATTCATTATTCTTCTTGCCGGCGTCTTCGCCCTGAGCTCGTGTTCGTGTAGTGACAGACCATCACCTGAGATGGACTCTTCGCGGTTTGTGCTGCTGACTGATGTCGTCCCGGACGCGATACTCGAGATCCGCTACTACAGCACATACAATTTCATAGGCGACCGTATTCCGGGTTATGAGGAGCCTGTGGCGATCCTTACAAGACAGGCCGCCGATTCGCTCAAAGCCGCCAGCGACGATTTGAAGGCCTTAGGCTACTGCATCAAGGTCTATGACGCTTATCGCCCTCAGTGTGCTGTGGACTATTTCATGGCTTGGGCGAAGGATGTGGACGACGTGCGCATGAAGGAAAGTTTCTATCCTGAACTCGACAAATCCGTTCTCGTGCCTGAGGAGTATGTCGCTGAGCACAGCAGCCACACCCGCGGCTCGACGGTGGATTTGACCCTGGTTGACATCAAGACCGGCAGGGAAGTGGATATGGGCTGTGTGTTCGACTATTTCGGC
>JAKSJJ010000299.1 GCA_024398335.1 Bacteroidales bacterium
AAGTGACGCAGTCGAAATCCTTCATCTTGCTCCATTTCATGTTCTCAAGACCCTTCACTCCCTCATAACCGATGACATTAGGCCATGTCCTGTTCAGACCCGCAGGCTTGAACATTCCGTGAAGATCGATCATCATCTTATATTCCGCGCATATCTGGGCGGCACGGCTGGTGAAAGCCACCATGTCCTGGTCATCATGATCAAGGAAATCCACCTTAAAACCCTTCACGCCCATCTTGGAGTACTCACGGCAGACCTTCTCCATGTCACGGTTGAAGGCCCAGTAGCCTGCCCAAAGGATAATGCCCACGTTCTTGCTCTTACCGTAGTCCACAAGCTCCTGGAGATTAATCTCCGGAATCACCTGGAAAAGGTCCGCTTCCTTGTTCACGGCCCACCCTTCATCAAGAATCACATACTCGATGCCATGAGCTGACGCGAAGTCTATATAATATTTGTAGGTGTCATTGTTGACTCCAGCTTTGAAATCCACGCCTGTGATATTCCAGTCATTCCACCAATCCCACGCTACTTTACCGACCTTGACCCAGGAGAAATCACCCTGAGAAGGAGCACCGAGCAGCCATACGATGTCGCTGTCCAGCAACTGGGCGTCTTCCCTTGCCACAGCGACTATTCTCCATGGGGTCGCCTCTCCAGCGGAAAGCTTCGCTATACAGCCCTGACGGCTCTCAACAAGCCTCTGAAGCATGTTGTGGCCTGCCTGATATGTCTTGTCAGGGAGCGGAGCCCATACGCCTTTGAGAGAATTAGGGACTGTCGCCGGACCTACTGGCATACTGCCGTCGCCGGTAGCTACTCCCTTATAAAGGAACATACCCGGATAATTCTTAAGGTCCGACTCAGTGATATTCACGCTGAAATCATTAAGTCTCACGTTCACTGGAGCGAAGGCGATACGGTCTTCGCGGAGCCCGCTTATACGGCACTGGTCATAATATGACTCGAAGGAGTTGAAAAGCTGATTTTCCAGGGTCCCCGTATGCTGGCTGACGTATGGGACAGTCACTTTCGCGTCCTCAGGGAAGGTAAACTCAGCCTGCTCAGACACGACGGTGAAGTCTTTCTTGGATTTTGAGACGAAGCGATATGCGGCACCCTCGTCAAAAACCCTTACGACAAGGGCGAAATCGTTGAAATTCAGCGTCATCTCATTGTAGTTCTCACGCACCTGAGACTTCTTGTAAAGAGGGTTAGGAAGCATCTGGTCCACGCTGGAACGGACTACCTTCTTCACCTTCTGCGGCGCGCCATATACGCTTCCGTCAGCGAGGGTCATGGAAATCAGAGATGGTTCAAGCACTGTCTTGCCGTCTTTTGTGAGGCTCCAGCTGAGCTTTCCGCCGGCGCTTACACTCGCGACGAGTGTTCCGTCAGGAGAAGTCACTACATAGTTCTTTGAGGCCGCCGACGCGAATATCGCGATAAGGGCGACGACAATAGTCAAGGTTATTCTTTTCATAATGTGTACAATTAATCAATGTGTCTTCGGCGATACGCCACTACGCGAATATACACTTTTCCGGGGAATTTCGTAGTTGTGCAGACATGGGATTAAGTGCGGGGCGCTTTTTCCCATTCCCTGCCACGGGCGCTCTTTACTCCTACATCAAGCGCTGCGCCCCTCCGGGGCTTAGGGCATTTTTTCGTCGCCGCCCCTTTAG
>JAKSJJ010000003.1 GCA_024398335.1 Bacteroidales bacterium
AGAAGGGCCGCGTCGCCGCGATGGAGGCGTACTATAGGGCGAAGAACACTCTCTCCCGTGCGGCCTATTCTTTTTCTGAGCTCGCCGAATTCTGTGATGTCAGCCTCACGCTGAGCTTTCTGTTCCGGCGTACGTGGCGTCTCCAGCCCGGCTTCCCTAAGCAGGAGCCGGCTTTTATCTTCTATTATGAGCTCCAGATACAGACGGATGTAACATATCATGTCCACAACCGTTTCCTGGTCGAATTGTGATTTGACCTCTATCAGATAACGTCCCTGCCTGGTGTCGGACAAGTTTCCTTCTTGTATCGCGCTGAGCAGGGATATGTCATTGGTGATTGACTGGTCCAGCCACCGGCAGATACAGCGCTCGTTGTATGAAGATATCACGCTGACAAGCAGCATAAAAAGAAATATAGTCGCGAGAAGCTGCGCCCACATAGGCAGTAGAAGAAGGTTGAATAAAGCGTGGATGGCTATGGCGATAGCTAGGCCTGACGCGCCTGTGACAATGCTTTTTAACTTGCTTTCTGTCTCCATGAGCGTAGCGGCCGTGGTGAGAAAAGTCGCTCCTATCATCGGGCAGGCCATGTGCATCACCGCTGTTCCCAAACCTCGGAATACGGCCGTTCCCGCGGACATGTCCCCGAAGCTATTTATGTATATCAGATTCTCCGCAAACGCGAAGCCTGCTCCCAAGGCCGCGCCATAGCACAACGCCTGCTGGATAAATACGATCTTACGCCTAGCTACAAGGACGATCAATACCGACCACTTGAGTATCTCCTCCACGAGCGGGGAGTAGAAGTTGTGATGTGCCGCGGCGAATAATCTTGAAATCAGCAAGGCGCATATACAAACAATCACTCCGGCGCAGAAACTCAAAGCTGTGTGTTTCCAGGTGACCAGAGTGAAGCTGTCTGTAAATTTCAGTACCGCCAATAATATCAGCAGCGGTACGAGGGAAAGCGCGTATATCAATTCCTGATGCTATTAACGATCATGAATAGGATCGTCTGTTTTTTCAGGAAGCTCCATCTCAGGCTGAAGGGCCTCTTCGTCATTGGAGTTGATGTCCTGGAAAAACAGCTCATAATTCGTGATTTCCTCCACCTCGTTCTGCACTGCCGCAGGAAGTTTGTGGAAGAGGTCATAGCCGCTGTGACTCTCGATGGCGTTTACAGTAAGAGCGTACTCGTCGATGTTTTTATCCGTAGCGTTCACAGGAATCATGTAAGCCATGGATGAATATCCAAGCGGCATAGGGACGTCCAGGCGCTCCTTTTTACAAACGGTGACAAAGTAGGCGTATGGCTTCTCTGAGTCATTTTGATTGAAGAGGGGACCGAATACGACATTTGTATTGCCGTAAGGCTTGCGCCAAGCCCAACGGTAGCACTCGTCAACTGCCTCGCGGAGAATCTTATCGCATGGAAGAGACTCGGCATCAGGGATAAACTGCTCAAATTTGTAGCGCTGCTGCGCACGTGAGGCAAGGTCAAGGTTCCATGTCACCCATTTAGGATAGACCGAGCCGTCTGGACGATAATAATAACAGTCCTCCATGAAGGATGGTGTCTCCTGCAGACCGGAACCTGGCTGTGGAACGCCCCAGAACGGAGTGAATGTGTTCAGTTTCTTTGGAAGTTTGCCGGTAATGACTGCCTCTTTAAGTTTTTCGCTGTGAAGATAAGCCAGATCATCGTCGCCGTCAGCTGCTACGCTTACATCTCCCGATGCGAGAGTCTTGTCCACGAAAGGAAGCCCTACAAAAGAGCCAAGAAGGTAAAATACTACGGCGACGGCCGTAACGATGAGCACAGCGCTCGATTTCTTTACTATCATAAAACGAATGTTTAGTTAATCTGTTAAAGTACAAAGATATTCTTTTTGTCGCATATAATGTATAAATGTTGAAAAAACTCCCTCATGCGATGGCCGCTCGGGCTCTCTTCTTTCATAAATCAATAAAATTGCGTAAGTTTGCAAGTTAGTATAGTATATTGCATAAGTCTATGAAGAATATTTTTAAAGTAATCATAATCGCTTCATTGGCCCTTTTCGCGGGCGCACGGGTCGATGCTCAGGAGAAGAAGCTGCATTTCGGTGTCACGGCGGGTCTTAACTTCCAGACGCTAAATAGCAATGATTATAAAAATAACCTCGGATATAAGGCGGGAGTGGCCGTAAGGGCTGATCTTCCGGCTTGGTTCAGCATTCAGCCGGAGCTTCTGTTCCATGTGAAGAGCGGAAAGTTGAACAAGGATACGATGCTCGGCTTCGGATATCTCGAGCTTCCTGTCAATGTGCAGTGGGGACCGTGGTTTGATGAGGATAAGCGTTTCCGTGCCTTTATCCAGGCGGCTCCTTATCTGGGATACGCTATTTCTAAGGACAAGTCCCTGGATCTTGATTGGCAGGATATAAACAGGTTTGAGTACGGCGCTGGAATCGGCCTTGGATTCACAGCCATGGTGTTCAATATCTCCGCCATGTATAACTGGAACTTCGGTTCTATCGCGAAATACAATGCGTCGGAGAGTTTCAGTAAGAAATTCAGCGACAAGAATTTCAGCGGTTTCACTCTTAATATCTCAATAATGTTCTAGGCTATGGAGAAGATAACTGATAATAATTTTGAGCAGATTATCGCCACCCCTGGCGTGGTCGTAGTCGATTTCTGGGCGCCTTGGTGCGGTCCGTGCCGTGCCCTCGCTCCTACCCTGGAGGCTGTAGCTGACCAGTGGAAGGGTAAGGTGCTTGTCGGTAAATGTGACATCGACGAGAATGAGCAGGTGGCGGTCAAGATGGGTATCATGAGCATCCCTACCGTCATGTTCTTCAAGGACGGCAAGCTCGCGGACCAGAGCGTAGGATTGGTTCCTCAGGAGGTACTGGAGTCTAAAATAAAGAATCTTATCTAGATGAGGCGCTTTCTCGCCATAATTCTCGCCTTTGTCATCTTCGGGAGCGTCCAGGCTGGCGCGCAGCTTCGCTATGGCGCCGCTGCCGGCATGACTTTCAGCGAGATATCCGGAGCGAAGATGCCCCCTTCGACCGACTATCATCTCGGAGCGAGCGCGCAGTATCAGTTCCCTTTGAATTTCTCTGTCCAGGGCTCGCTTCTTTGGCAGGTCAGAGGACTTTATGGTGGCTGCTCGAAGGTCGGCAGTCTTGAGATTCCTTTCAGCGCTCAGTGGGGTCCTGATCTTCTGGCTTTCAGGCCATACGTCGAGGTGACTCCTTTTGTGGGGTTCAACATCTGGCGAAAGAATATGGACATAGGAGCGTTCTATGCCGGAGTCGGTCTGGGCGGAGGCTTGGAGATATGGAAATTGCAGCTTTCATGCAGGTATAACTGGGATTTGTGCCCGGCGGCAAGAGGTACGGATATTCGTTTGGGATATACCACCTTGACCTTGGCATTCCTTTTTGACGATAGTTTATGGAAGAAAAAAAAGTAGCGGTTTTCTGTTCCGCGAGTTACACGATAGACCCTTTGTTTAACGAGGCCGCGAGGGAGTTTGTCACCAAGGCCGCCTCTGAGGGCTTCACTATTGTCTCGGGAGGTACGATAAAGGGTACGATGGGTGTCATCAGCGACGCCCTTGAGCAGTGTGGAGGAAAGCATATAGGCATCCTTCCCCGTTTCATGACGGGTCTTGAGCATAAGGGACTGAGCCAGACTATATGGGTGGACACTATGTCCGTAAGAAAGGAGATGATGCGTGAGGGAACTTGCGCGGTCGTGGCCTTGCCTGGTGGCGTGGGTACTTTGGACGAGATGATAGAGACTCATACGCTGAAAAAGCTCGCTCAGTATCATGGAGAGATTTTCGTTTTGAACCTTGGCGGTTTCTACGATCCTCTCGCCGGGCTTCTTGACTATTACGTAAAGACCGAGATGCTTGATAAGGCGTCAAGGGATATGGTCAGGTTCGCTTCTTCAGTAGAGGAACTTATGGAAATGCTGGTAAAACTGAAATAATATGCGTCTAGAGCAGATAAGGGCATATCTTGGAGAGGACTGGACAAGGACCGTGGAGCAGATGAACACGGCCCTCTCGTCTGATATTGATCTGCTCAACGGCATAAATGATTCTATAAGCGCTAATAGCGGGAAGCAGCTCAGGCCGCTGCTGTCCGTCCTGATAGGACGGTGCTGCGGCGCGGGCCCGTTGGGGCCCGACAGCTACCGCTGCGCGGCAGCTGCTGAGCTGCTTCACAACGCCACGCTGCTACACGATGACGTGGCGGATTCGAGCGACCGTCGCCGCGGACGCCCTACACTGAGCTCCCTGATGGGCAGCAATGTGTCTGTCCTCGTGGGAGATTATTGGCTTGTCAAGGCGGTGGAGTGCGTGCTTAATACGGAGTGCTTCAGCGAGAAAATCATCAGAGGCTTCGCCCGCACCCTCGCTCTTTTGGCGGAAGGGGAGATGCTCCAGCTGGAGAAAGCGGCCAAGGGCGATACCACCGAAGAGGACTATTATAGAATCATATATAATAAGACCGCATCTTTATTCGAGTCAACCGCCTTGACAGCGGCTTATGCCGTACATGCGGAAGAGTCCCTTTGCGAGGCCGTGGCCTCTTATGCGGTCAATCTCGGAATAGCCTTCCAGATAAAGGACGATATTTTTGACTACACCCCTGGCGCCCAGATCGGAAAGCCTGTGGGGGCGGATATATTGGAGAGGAAGATCACCTTGCCGCTTCTTGGCGCGTTGTCAAACGTAGACGCGGCCAGACAGAAGGAGATACGCGAGGCTGTCACATCCATCCAGGACGCTCCTGAGGGCAGGGACATGATAGTAGAGTTCGTCAGGGAAAACGGCGGCATTGAGTATGCGCAAAGGAAGTTGCGTGAGTATGCGACAAAGGCTATCGAGGCGATAGAAGCCCTGCCTCAGTCGCGTGAAAAGGAATATTTGGTGGAACTCGCCGGTTTTGTCGGCGACAGAAATTCTTGATATGAGGTTTGAACAGATAAGAGCGAACGCTGACGCCATAAAGGCCCTGCGCAATATGGTCGACACTGATAAGGTGCCGCACGCCTTGCTCATGTACGAGAATGACGGAGGCGGGGCTTTCGCCTTGACTATGGCTTTCCTTCAATATCTGTATTGCCCCAATAAGCACGACGGTCACGCCTGCGGGGAGTGCCCTACATGTCATAAGATAGAAAAGCTCCTCCACCCGGACGTACATTTCGTGTTCCCGGCCAACTCGGGTTCCAAGAGCGGAAAGACCGCCGCCTCGGATATCACCTCCGACATGTATATGAAGGAATTCAAGGCCCTCGCCAAGGAGAATCCTTATTTCCTTGAAAGCGACCTTTCCGCCGCGATAGGCATAGAGGCCAAGGTCGGTACGGTGAATGTCGCCCAGGCCAAGTTGTTGATGGAGAGGCTTTCCCTCACCCCTGTCGAGAATTCCTACAAGAGCGTGGTCTTCCTCCAGCCCGAGAAACTTGTCGAGCAGGCCGCGTCGAAACTTCTCAAACTCGTTGAGGAACCGCCGGAGAATACCATATTCATCTTCATAACCCATAAGCCCGACAGGGTTCTGCAGACAATTTTCTCCCGCTGCCAGAGCATGAGGGTGCTCCCGATGTCAAAGGAAGATGTCGCTGAAATCCTTGTCCAGGATTTCGGAATGGACAGCCAGGAGGCCGCCTCAAGGGCTTCAAACGCCGGTGGCAGCGTGGGACGAGCGCTGTATCTTTCCCAGGGAGCCGCGGATATGGAGCAGTACAGGGAGATATTCTCCTCTATGATGGACGCCGCCATCGCCAGGGATCTGCTGACGACCCTCGACGCGGCGGAGATGGCTTCGGCGCTGGATTCCAGGGAGAAGCAGAAGGCGTTCTGCGCCTATGCGTCTTCTGTCTTGAGACAGGTGTTTTTCACCCAGCAGAAGATGGGACAAATAGCATACGTTACGCCTGAGGACGAGGCTTTAGTGGCGAAGATGGCTGCATCTTGCCCGAAGAGTTTCTGCCGAAAGGTGAATGAATATATAGACGGGGCCGTTTCGATGATTGACCGAAACGTCAGTCAGAAAATCGTGTTTTGCGACCTCGCCAACAGAATTTTTATGAGCATTTAATTATGGATAATAGTAACGAGAGCATAAAATATGACTGCTCCCGCGGTTGCGCGGTGACAAGGAACGAGGCGGGGGAGACCGAGTGCAATTACCGCCAGGGTTGTTGCAAGCTTGAGGTCTATGACTGGCTCCCGGGCGTAGGCCAGGAGCAGTTCAAGGATTTCTTCGAGGTGCGATTCAAAAATACAAGGAAGGGCATCTACGTGAATAATTCCGGTCAGACTATAAAGACAGGTGACATGGTCATCGTCGAGGCCGCGACTGGTCATGACGTAGGTATAGTGACCCTTGAGGGCCCTGCCGTGGCGCACCAGATGAAGTGTAAGAGGATAGATCCGGCGACTGCTGAACTCAAGAGAATCTATCGCAAGGCTAAGCTTTTCGACGTGGAGAAGTGGCAGGAGGCCATCGCCCGCGAGCATGAGACCATGATCCGCGCCCGTCAGATCGCCGCCCAGCTCGGTCTCGAGATGAAAATCGGAGACGTCGAGTTCCAGGGCGACGGCACAAAGGCTATTTTCTATTACATCGCTGACGGTCGTGTGGATTTCCGCCAGCTTATCAAGGTGTTCGCCGAGGAATTCCGTATCCGCATCGAGATGAAGCAGATCGGAGCCCGTCAGGAGGCAGGTCTTATCGGAGGCCTGGGTGTATGCGGAAGGGAGCTTTGCTGCTCGAATTATATCTCCACCTTCCAGTCAATCACCACTTCAGCCGCGAGAATCCAGGATCTTTCGCTTAACCCACTCAAACTCGCGGGACAGTGCGGTAAGCTCAAATGTTGCCTTAACTACGAGACAGCCTCATATCTTGACGCCCAGAAACGTATTCCTAGGGTGAATGGCCCGCTTGAGTTCCAGGACGGTCTGGCTTATCTGATGAAAACGGACATCCTCAAAGAGGTCATGTACTTCTCTTACGATCAGGGCTCCCTCGCTAACCTCTATCCATTGGATGCTTCCGAGGTAAGGGAGATCATCAAGATGAACCGTAACGGAATCAAGCCGGAATCGCTGATTGGCGAGCCTGAGCCTTCTTCTCCTGAATTCGTGACAGCGGTAGGTGACGACAGTATCACCCGCTTTGACGAGTCTAGGAGGAAGAAGAGAAATAACCGCGGCAGAAACCGTTCAAGGGACAAGAAACAGAATGATAAACAGTAGGATAATAGCGTTGGCGGCGTCTTTGCTTTGCCTGGCCGGCCTGTGCTCATGCACGGATTCCGACCAGAAGCAGGAGTTTCTGAAGATTAATCACAGAGACTCTTTGGGACGCTATGTCTTCGCTATCGATTTTACTGATTCTCTTGTCACGTATGACGTCGATTTTTACACCCGCCTTGACACAAAACGCTCAGTTTTCCGTCTCATGGACGACATCCAGGTGGATGTACTCTGGATATCTCCTGATGGAAAAGAGTATGCGGAGAGGGTTTATATCCCTAAGCTTTCATATGTCGGCGGGACCGCTTTCTCGAAAGAATATCTTTCCCCTTACAGAAAGAACCTGACGCCGGTCAAACCAGGTGTATGGACACTTTGCCTTGAAGTTCCTCCTATCATAGGACTGCGCGGCATGGGTGTCCGCTATGCGCCAAGCGAAAAAAAAGATAAAGAATAACATGGGGCACGATAAATTAAGAAAATTCGCGGAGAACGAATCCTTCGCTTGCCTTGTTCAACCTCGCACCGAGGAACTTTTCGGCGTAGATCATCCGCTGAAGGGGAAATGGGCCTCGGACTTTTTCCATAACTCCAACCCTATTGTGCTGGAACTGGGCTGCGGAAAGGGCGAGTACACCATAGATCTCGCCAAACGCGATCCTTCGACAAATTATATCGGCATAGACATCAAGGGCGCACGCCTTTGGAAGGGAGCGAAATACGCCACAGAGAACGCCATGCCTAACGTAGGATTCATAAGGACGAGGATTGATTTTATCTGCTCTCTGTTCGCTCCAGGGGAGATTTCCGCCATATGGCTGACCTTCTCCGACCCGCAGATAGGACATGAGAAAAAACGCCTTACAAGCCCTCTGTTCCTTGAGCGCTACAGAAGTTTCCTGGTTCCCGGAGGTGAGATCCATCTTAAAACCGACAGTCGTTACCTGCATGAGTACTCTCGTGCTATAGCCGAGCAGAATGGACTTCATATCAGGGCCGTCACGACTGACCTTTATCATACCTCACGCGAGAGTCTTTTCGCGGCTGCGGAGGATGTGCCTTCAAAGTTCGTGGATTCTTTATATGAGGTGCAGACTTTCTATGAGCAGCATTTCCTGGAGCAGGGATATGACATTACATATCTTTGTTTCCGAATAGATAAGGAAGGGGAGTATATAAAGCCTCAATGGGATGAGGCCACATGGAAGGGCGAGAATCATCATGCTTTCATAACTCATTAAATATGAAAAAGATAGTCGTTGTGTTGGCGCTTGCGGCGCTTGTGTTCCAAGCAGGGGCGCAGACTTATGTCCCGAAGGAAGGTGAGATTTCTTTCAAGGTGCTTCAGACCACGAAGGACCATTCAATCCGTCAGGTCAGAACGACTCCATTCACCGCTCATGGATATTCGTCCATGACCCCGATTGACCTGGATCAGGCAAAGCCATCTCATGAGTTTATGGGCTGCGGAATCTGCATGACTGACGCGAGTTGCTGGTTGCTTTCGCAGATGGACATAGAAAAACGCTACGAACTTCTCAAGGAGGCCTTCTCAAGTCGTGGGCTCAATTTTTCCATCGCACGTCTTAACTGCGGCTCAAGTGACTATGCCACAGAACTTTATAACTACAACGACCACGTCGGGGACGTCGATATGAAATATTTCAGCGTCGAGCGTGACGAGAAATATATGATCCCAACGCTTAAGATGCTCTCCCAGTTCCAGCCGGATCTGTTCCTTTTCTCGTCAATATGGAGCGCCCCTGGTTGGATGAAGGATTCCGGAGCGATGTGCGGAGGAGCGCTGCTGGATGATTATATGCCCGCATTCGCCTCATATTGGGCGGCATATCTCAAGGCCTACAAGGAGCGTGGCATAAAGATAAACGCGATAACAGTCCAGAATGAGCCTGCCACGGATCAGAGAGGCGGCTGCCCGGCGACATTGATTTCTGCCCAGCAGGAGATGCAACTTGCTTCAAAATATCTTCCGTCAGCGTTCAAAAAGGCGGGTTTGGATACGAAAATATGGGTGTGGGACCAGAATTACAGCGGTGTGGACAGGGTTTTGACGACTCTTTCCGATCCTAAGGTTCGCAAGAGCATAGACGCTGTCGCGTGGCATCCATACAGCGGAAAGCCTGAGCAGATGCGTGAGGTCCTCGCTAAATATCCCGGGACGAAGATGCACTTGACCGAAAGAGGACCGAATATCGTCATGAAGAAGGAACAGGACGAGAACTGGTGGTGCGACCTGATTTTCGGGGCTCTCAATAACGGATGCTCTTCTTATACAGGTTGGAATCTTCTTTTGGACGAGGATGGACAGCCAAATACCGGTAGATTCGCTTGCGGAGGTCTATATGAGATAAATCTCGAGAGCGGTAAGCTGAGCCGCAGTTCTCAGTGGACGGTATTTCGCCAGTTTAACCCGTACGTGAAAAGAGGAGCGCAGGTCATGGCTGTCGAGCAGCCGGATAAAAACCTGACCACTATCACCTTCCGCAATCCGGACGGCTCCTTCGTGATAGTAGTCTCGGCGAGGGAAAACCCTGAAAGACAGCGCGTCCAGATAAAATTTAAGGACCAGTACCTGGCCCTTCCACTTCCTATGAATACCTGGTCTATGACCACGATTCTGGTTGACGCTCAGTAGGAGAATCCCGCTAAACTACGAGCGCTCCATCTCTCTTCGGATGTCCTTTTCCTTGATTGTGGCTCTCTTGTCGTACTCCTTTTTACCCTTAGCCAGGGCGATAAGGAGTTTGGCGTAGCCGTTGTCGGCGATGTAGAGCTTGACCGAGACGATGGTCAGTCCTTTTTCCTTGACTCCGCGGTGGAGTTTTGTGAGCTCTTTACGGTTGAGAAGGAGCTTACGGTCGCGCTTGGGGTCGTGCTTGCCCCATGCGCTCGCCCAATGATACTCCGCCACGTGCATGTTCTTGACAAACAGCTCATTACCCACGAAATAGCAATATGAGTCGACAAGCGACGCCTTGCCGGCGCGGATGGATTTTATCTCCGTTCCGCTTAGGCAGATACCCGCCTGGAAGGTCTCGAGAAATTCGAAATCGAACGAGGCCCTCTTGTTCTTTATCTCTATGTTGCTCTTCGCTTTTGGCATATTCTTGTCAGTTGTCGGGCTGCAAAGGTATGGAAATTTCGCTATATTTGTAGCATAATTCACCCAGACGATATGAAAACATCCACTTTTTTCCGCTCAGCGCTGACTTTGATAGTCGCTTTGTCTTTTGTCTGCTCTCCAGCCGGAGCGTGGGGACAGAAAGGTCATGATGTGACATGTGCGGTGGCTCAGAACCACCTTTCAAAGTCCGCCAAGAAGCAGGTCGATGAACTTCTCCATGGTAAATCTTTGGTTTATTGGGCTAACTGGCTTGATAACGCGAGCCATACCTCAGATTTCGCCTACACCAAGACATGGCATTATAAGAACATAGACGCCGATGAGACTTACGAGAACGCCCTTCAGTGCGAGACCGGAGACGTGATCACAGCCATCAGCGCCCAGATAAGGACACTCCAGGACCCTAAGGCTGGAAAGCCAGTCAAAGCATTGGCTCTTAAGATGTTAGTCCATCTTGTAGGGGACATGCATTGCCCTATGCACATGGCGCATCGCTCCGACCGTGGAGGAAATCGCTGGCAGGTGCAGTATTTCAATAACGGAACAAACCTCCACAGTGTATGGGACTCAGCTATCGTAGAGAGCGCCCATAAGTGGACCTACTCAGAGTGGGCCTCAGAAATAGATACCGTCTCCGATAAGGAAGCCGCCGCCCTTGTAAAAGGAACTCTTGACGACTGGGCTAAGGAGACTTTCGCCATCACGACCAAGATTTACGACCAGACTCCTGTGGGCTCGAAACTCTCTTACGATTATGTCAGCCAGTGGACTCCTACCGTTGAGGAGCAGCTCCTTAAAGGCGGTCTGCGTCTGGCATATATCCTCAACTCTATCTTAAAATAGCCTCTCGCGTTGAAAAGAGAATTCACCATGCCTCCTGCGATGGCCCAGCTTCCTGACGCTGAAGTGATAGACTTCGGCGCGGTGCTCCACGCGTTCCGCTCAGGGGAGTGTGACCTTATCTGCGTGCTGGGCCCCACAGCCTCCGGCAAGACCCGTTACGCGGTGCGTCTCGCGAAGGCGATAAACGCCCTGGAGGGCCGTGCTGTGGCGGAAATCATCAGCGCGGACAGCCGTCAGGTCTATAGGGGCATGACCATAGGCACGGGAAAGGACCTTGACGAATACGAGGAGATTCCTTATCATCTCATTGACATAGTCCAGGCGGGGGAGAAATACGACATCTACCGTTATCAGCACGATTTCGAGGCGGTCTATCGTTCTCTTATGGAGCAAGGGAAGGTCCCTATCCTCTGCGGAGGCTCGGGGCTTTACATCGAGGCGGCCACTTGCGCGTATAATCTTCCAGACGTTCCGGCAGATCCTGAGTTCAGGGCGAGTCTGGAGGAGCGTCCTATGGAGGAGCTCATAGCCATGCTCGAAAGTTATCATCCTCTTCACAACAGCACAGACTACGACACCCGCAAGAGACTTGTACGAGCTATCGAGATAGCCAGATATGAGGCGGAGCACCCCGTCAACCGCAGCGCTTTTCTTCCGAAAAACACATATTACATAGGCACTCTTGTCAGCCGCGAGAGAAGGATAGAGAGGATAGACCGAAGGCTCGACGCCAGATTGGAAGAGGGCATGGTCGAG
The DNA here is from genome assembly GCA_024398335.1 of Bacteroidales bacterium. Taxonomy (GTDB): domain Bacteria; phylum Bacteroidota; class Bacteroidia; order Bacteroidales; family UBA932; genus Cryptobacteroides. The sequence continues at coordinate 12,018 of JAKSJJ010000003.1, forward strand.
GAGGTCCGCTCCTTGCTCGACGGCACGCACCCTCTTTCGTCCGGGCCGTTGAATCCTGAGGGTCTTCTTTACTATGGCCTTGAGTATAAATGGGTTACGATGTATATTAACGGAGAGTTGAGCCTCCCGCAGATGAGAGAGGGCCTCGCTATCGCGATCCATCGTTTCGCGAAAAGGCAGATGACCTGGTTCCGAGGAATGGAGCGCAAGGGTATAAAAATACATTGGACTGACCCCGAGTAGGATCAGTCCAATTTTCTTTTTGCCTTAGAGTCCCGCTAGAGAGAGAAGGCGGCCTTGACTTTTTCTACGCTGTCGAGAAGCTCCCAGCCGAAGAACTGTACCTCCTTGGTGGTCTCCTTACCGTCGACATAGACTTTCACGGCCTGCTTGAATGGCGTGCGTCCTACGTGACCGTATTTGGCAGTCTCCTGGTAGATAGGGTTCTTGAGAGCGAATTTCTCGATGATCTTGGCAGGGCGGAGGTCGAAGAGCTCGGCTACCTTCTCAGCGATATAAGCGTCGCTGAACTGGGCTCCGGTCTTAGGACATGTGGCCGCTGTGCCGTAGGTGTTGACGTAGATGCTCACAGGCTTAGCCACTCCGATGGCGTAGCTGAGCTGTACGAGCATTTCTCTCGCGACACCGGCCGCTACCATGTTCTTGGCGATGTAGCGTGCCGCATAGGCCGCTGAGCGGTCGACCTTTGAAGGGTCCTTGCCTGAGAAGGCTCCGCCGCCGTGAGCGCCTTTGCCGCCGTAGGTGTCAACGATGATCTTACGTCCTGTAAGGCCTGTGTCTCCGTGAGGTCCTCCGATGACGAATTTTCCAGTAGGATTGACGTGGAGGATGAAGTCGTCTTTGAAAAGGGCCGCGATAGACTCATCAAGTTCCGCTATGAGCGCCGGGATAAGGATGTCCTTTACGTCCTGGCGTATCTTGGCGAGCATTCTGGCGTCGTCAGAGTCGAACTCGTCGTGCTGGGTGGAGATGACGATGGTGTGGATGCGCACAGGCATTCCGCTCTGGTCGTCGTACTCTACAGTGAACTGGCTCTTCGCGTCCGGACGCAGGTATGTCATCACCTTCCCCTCTCTACGGATGCGGGCGAGAATCACCAGCGCCTTGTGAGCGAGGAAAAGAGGAAGCGGCATGTACTCCGGGGTGTCGCAGCAAGCGTAACCGAACATCATTCCCTGGTCTCCGGCGCCCTGGGCGTCAGCGTCCTGGATAGTGGCGTCCTTGGCTTTCGCGTCACGGCCTTCTACTCCGCGGTTGATGTCGTCGCTCTGCGCGTGGAGGGCGGAAAGGATTCCGCAGCTCTCAGCGTCGAACTTGTACTCGGCTTTGTCGTAGCCTATTTTCTTGATTACTTCACGGACTGTCTCCTGGATATCAAACTTGACGTCGGAGTGGATCTCACCGCCGACGACTACGAGGCCTGTGGTACAGAAAGTCTCGCAGGCTACTTTAGCGTTTGGATCTCTTCTGAGATATTCGTCGAGGATAGCGTCAGAAATCTGGTCTGACACTTTGTCTGGGTGTCCTTCAGACACCGATTCACTAGTGAACAGGTACTTCATTTTAGCATTTTTTAGAGGTGGTTGCAAGCAGGCAAATCCTTCCACCCGTATGTTTTCGGACGCGAATATACACCCTTTTGCCGAATACTCAAATTTTGTTTCAAGTTAATATAAAATATATTAAATTCGCGGCCATAAAAAACATTAACCCTATTAATAATTTTATGAACAAAATTCTCAAATGCATGATGTCACTGACAGTGGCATTGTCTTTTGCTGTGTCCTCTTTTGCGCAGGTCACCAACTCGGCTCTCGCCGGTAAGGTGGTCGACGACAAAGGAGAGCCTGCTATCGGCGCGGCTGTCGTAGCCGTCCACACTCCTTCGGGAACCACTTACGGTGCTGTCACCAACGTGGATGGACGTTACAACATCCAGGGTATGCGTCCGGGTGGTCCTTACACCGTGGAAGTCTCTTGCTTGGGTTACACCACAAGAAAGTACACTGAGGTCACCCTTCAGCTCGGTGAGACTCTCGCCCTCAACGCTGAGGTTTCTGAGTCTTCAGAATTTCTTGATGAGGTCGTCGTCGTCGGACAGGCCAGCTCTAAGTTCAGCCAGGAGAAGACAGGTTCTGCTACCAACATCTCCAATGAGCAGATCACTTCTATCCCTACCATCAGCCGTAGCATCACTGATGTCGCTAAGCTCTCTCCTTACGGAGGTAACGGCATGAGCTTCGCCGGTTCTGACGGTCGTATGGGTAACTTCACTGTCGATGGCGCTAACTTCAACAACAACTTCGGTCTTTCATCTAACCTTCCAGGTGGCGGTAGCCCTATCTCTATCGACGCTATCGAGGAGGTCCAGGTCGTCATCTCTCCATATGATGTACGTCAGACCAACTTCATCGGCGGTGGTGTCAACGCTATCACCAAGTCAGGTACAAACACCTTCAGAGGTTCCGCTTACATGTACCATCGTAACGAGTGGATGCGCGGTGACCACGTTGACGGCACTATCATCCCTGGCGCACGTGACAAGGACCGCACCACTACTTACGGTTTCACTCTCGGTGGCCCTATCGTGAAGAACAAACTCTTCTTCTTCGTGAACTTTGAGTACTCTCAGGTTCCTACCGTCGTAAACCGCTGGCGTCCTTCAACTGACGGAGTCGGAAACGCTGCTTTGTACACCTCTCGTACTACTATTGATGACATGAACACTGTTTCAGAGTTCCTCAAGAAGGAGTACGGATATGACACAGGTTCAGCTACCAACTTCCCTGCTAACGAGAGCAACATGAAGGCCCTCGCGAGATTGGACTGGAACATCACTGACAAGCATCACCTCGCTCTTCGTTACAACTACACTCTCAACCGCGGATGGAACTCAACTAACGGTTCATCTTCAAACTGCGGTCAGCGTACAACTAACAACCGTCTCTCAGAGTATGCTATGGCGTTCTCTAACTCCATGTACTCTATGGACAACAAGGTGAACACTTTCTCAGTGGACCTCAACAGCCGTCTTACTGACAACCTCTCTAACCAGTTCCTCGCTACTTTCTCAATGCTTGACGATATCCGCGGAACCAAGTCAGAGAAATTCCCGTTCATCGACATCCTCGCTGACGACATCGACGGCGCTAACACCATCATGCCTTACATGTCAGCAGGTTATGAGCTCTTCACATGGAACAACGGTGTGCACAACCGCGTCCTCACTATCAAGGATGACGTCAACTACTACATGTCTAACCACAAGATCACCGCGGGCGTAAGCTACGAGTGGCAGATGGCTGACAACTCTTACATGAGAAACGGTACAGGTTACTATCGTTATTCTTCAATGAGCGACTTCCTCAGCGGCGCTGCTCCTGAGACCGTGGCTCTCACTTACGGTTACGACGGCGACGAGAATCCTGCCGCACGTGTACGTTTCCATAAGATTTCCCTCTACGCTCAGGACGACTGGAACGTAAATGAGAAATTCAAACTCACTTACGGTGTACGTCTCGAGACTATCGCTTTCGACAAGCGTGACGTCCACACTAACATTCAGATCAAGTCTATCGACTATAACGGTCGTCACATCGACACCGGTATCTGGCCAAAGGCTTCTCTCCAGGTTTCTCCACGCGTGGGATTCGTATGGGATTGCTTCGGTGACAAGAGCCTCAAGGTACGTGGTGGTACAGGTCTCTTCACAGGCCGTCTTCCACTCGTGTTCATGACCAACATGCCTACCAACTCAGGTCTTGTCCAGAACGTCGCCGCTATCACCACTACTTACAAGAACGGTGTAGCTACTCCTGATCCTCTCCTCGCTTCATTCAAGGGCAAGATGATCACTGACACTGACGCTCTCGCCAAGAAGATGAACGAACTCGATCCAGACAAGTTCCCTCTCGAGCTTTCTAAGGTACTTGAGAAAGGTGTGAAACCTTCTACTATCGCAGCTGTTGATCCTAAGTTCAAGATGCCTCAGGTATGGAAGACCTCTATCGCTGTAGATTACGCTTTCCCTACCTCATTCCCTATGAGCATCAGCGCTGAGGCTATCTACAACAAGACTGTCAACGCTGTCTATATCCAGGACTACAACATGAAACCAACCGAGGGATTCGCTCGCCTCAACGGCCCTGATAACCGTCACATCTATCCTGCTGACTACACTTACCAGAAGACCTCCGCTTACGTGCTTTCAAACACTCAGAAGGGTTATGGCTGGTCAGCTAACGTGACATTCAACATCAAGCCTTGCGAGGGTCTTGACATCACCGCCGCTTACGCTCACACCGTGAACAAGGAGCTTACCGGTATGCCAGGTTCAGACGCTTCTTCAGCGTTCACTTATATCCCTACAATCGAGGGTCCTAACAGCCCGGCTCTTCACAACTCTCAGTATGTGACTCCAGACCGTTTCTTCGTTAACCTTACTTACAATGACAAGTCTAACAACCACTTCAGCATCTTCTATGAGACTTGGAGAGGCGGTTACAACTACTCATACATGTATGTTAACGACCTCAATGGCGACAACTACGCTTACGACGCTCTCTACATCCCTGCTACCAAGGACGAGATCCGCTTCAAGAGCCAGGATGACGCTGACAGATTCTGGGCATTCCTCCAGAATGATAAGTATCTGAGCTCACACAAGGGCCAGTACGCTGAGGCTTACAGCGTTTACTCTCCTTGGACTCACAGAGTTGACTTCCACTATGCTCATGACTTCAAGTTCAACATCGGCAAGTCAGTCAACCGTATCCAGCTCAGCTTCGACCTCAAGAACGCTCTGAACATCTTCAACTCTAAGTGGGGTGTCAGCAAGTACATGACTTCAGGTCTTAACTCAGGCCGTATCCTCAAGGTCGAGGAGATCGCAGGCGACGGTGTCCCTGTATTCTCTACTCCTGCAGCCGTCAGCGGCGCAACTCCTACATGGGCATTCAACCACGCTCTCGGACAGTGCTGGTACGCTCAGGTCGGTATCAAATACATCTTTAACTAATTCTTAACGGGACAGATATTATGAAATTGAAATATATATCAGGAATTCTCGCTATCGCCGCCGCCCTGGCTTTCTCATCTTGCCAGAAAGAGGCTATCACCGGTGGTGACATCGATGGTCTTTCCGTAAGCACTTCATACGTCGCTCTTCCCGCTGATGGAAAAGAGACTGTTCTGGAGATCAACGCCGCAGGTGACTGGACTATCAATGTTCCAGAATCAGCTTCTTGGCTCTCTGTAACTCCTACCAAGGGTGGCGCCGGTGTCACTAGAGTGACTTTCACCGCTCCTGAATCACAGGCTTGCAATAAGGCTACCCTTACTATCGATTTCAACGGTAAGACCCAGTACATCTATGTAACTCAGGGTACAGCCGTCATCTCTGACGCTACTTGTAAGGAGATCCTTGACGGTCCTGACGGTAAGACTTACCGCGTGACCGGTACTGTCACCAGAATCACCGAGACCGCTACATACGGTAACTGGTACATCGCTGATGAGACCGGTGAGGTTTACATCTATGGTACCAAGTACGAGGGCGCAACCAAGCAGGCCGCTCTTATCAAACTCGGCATCGATGTAGGTGACGTCGTCACTATCGAGGGTCCTAAGACTACTTACAACGGTACTGTAGAGCTCGTCGACGTTGATGTCCTCAAGGTCGTCAAGTCAATGGTCAAGGTTATCGGCGCTGATAAGATCCAGCCTCTCGACGCTGAGGGCGCTTCTTTCTCTGTAGACGTTATCGCAAAGGCCGGCTCACTCTCAGTCGAGGCTGACCAGGATTGGCTCCTGCTCGCTTCTACCAAGGTTAAGAAGGCCGCAGGCAAGGATCCTGTCGACACTACCGTCGTCACTTTCCGCGCTCTGGCTAACGAGGGTGATGTACGTACCGCTACCGTGACCGTATCTTCAGGTACTTCTACTATCGATTTCGAGGTATCCCAGAAGAGTGGTCTCGCAGCTTATCCGCTTCCTTACGAGGAGACCTTCACATCTGGTAATCTCGGCGCTTGGGAGATCAATAACATAAACGTCGCAGACGCTAAGAACGCTACTGTATGGGCAGCTGCCGGCGATTACGGCGCTAAGGCTTCCGCTGGTCAGAAATGTGTCAGCGAGGCTGAGATTGTCAGCCCTCTTGTCGACCTCGGTAAGGTCAGCGCCGCTACCCTGAGCTTCGAGCACTGCCACAAATATGCAGGCAATGTCTATGAGGAGTTCACCCTTTGGGCATCAGGCGATAACGGCGCTACATGGGATCAGCTTCTTATCCCTCACTACGGCACAAACGTTGACTATAACTATGTATCTTCTGGCTCTATCAGCCTTAACGCATATGCCGGCAAGCAGGTTCTCGTCAAGTTCGTCTACAAGTCTAACATGGACTTCTATGGTACTTGGGAGATCAAGAACCTCAAGATCGTCGAGGGTAACGGTACTCTCGGCAGCGTCGCAGAGATCGCTTCTCTTGGCTGGAACAAAGACGTCAAGACTGACTTCGAGGCTACCCTCACTGACGCTCTTGTCACTTACGTCAATGGTAACAACTGCTTCGTAGAGGACGTTACCGGCGGTATGCTCCTTTACAAGAGCGGCCACGGCCTTGAGGTAGGAGACAAGATCAGCGGTAAGGTGACAGGTGTCATGACTTTCTACGGCGGATTCGCAGAGGCTACCGACCTTAACGTGTCAGAGGCTACAGTGACTAAGGGCGCGACTGTCGCTCCTACCGTCATCACAGTTGACAAACTCCTCGCAAGCTTCAACAGATACGTCAGCTGTATGGTTAAGCTCGAGGGTGTCACTTTCGACAAGGAACTCGTTGACAACGGTAACAGAAACGCTGTTCTTACCCAGGGCTCAAGCACCATCGCTCTTTACGCTAAGGTAAAGACTGGTATCGCTGTAGCCGCAGGCGCTAGCGGAGACGTCGTATGTTTCCCTTGCTATAACAGCAGCGTCGCTAACAAGCAGGTAGGTTTCTGGACTAACACCCACCTTACTGTGAAGTAATTCGACTTCTGAATATATGATAGAGCGGGCCTCTCAAGGGTCCGCTCTATTTTTATGTCATAACTTCTTGTTCTTAAGAAAAGGTTTAATTATATTTGTTGGTTGGAAGAATTATATAATAACCACATAAAAACCATTTTATGAAGAAATTCATCATCCCTGTACTTGTCGCTGGCGCTCTTTTCTGCGCGTCATGTGATAAATACGACGACTCCGAGATTAGAGACTTGGTCGATAATCTTGAGGAAAAGGTTGAGGGCCTTGAGGCTAAAGTCAACGCTAACGTGGTGACTATCAAGAAGTTGTCAGACGCTCTCTCAACAGGTCTTACTATTGTCTCTGTCAGCGAGAACGCTGATAAGAACGGATATGTCATCGTCTTCAGCGATGGCACCCAGGCCGCTCTTTACAACGGTAAGGACGGTCAGAAAGGTCCGGACGGCCCTAGCGGTCAGCCAGGCAAGCCAGGTGATCCGGGCAAGCCAGGTGATCCAGGTGATGACGCCCAGATGCCGGTTATCGGTTATAAGGATAACGGCGGCGTCCTTTGCTGGACTGTAAACGGCGAGTTCATCCTCCTTAACGGAAATCCAGTCCCTGTCCAGGGCGGCGACGCTATCGTCCCTCAGTTCAAGCTTACTGACGGATCTTGGTACGTAAGCTGCGATAAGGGCGCTACATGGACATATGTCGGAAGCGCGGCTGAGATGCCTTTCTACGTTGAGGAGAAGACCGATACATATGATTTCGTCCTCGGTGACGGCACTGTCATCAGCATCCCTAAATCAACAGCCCTCAGAATCAAGGCCGACATCACAGAGGCCGTCCTCGTAGCAGGTGAGTCTTTCGACATAGCCTACACTCTTACCGGAGCGGACGAGACCGTTCATGTGTTCGCTGAGGCCAAGGGCGTGAGCGCTAAGGTGGACGAGGCCGCCGCCAAGGTGACCGTGACTGTCCCTTCCGAGGTTCCTGCGAAGGCCAGCCTTATCATCAAGGCCGTCCGCAATTCTGACGGAAAGACCGTCGCTCAGTATATCAGTTTCGAGGCCGGCGTCCTCATTCTTGTCGCTGACGCCGCTTCTGTCTCCGCCTCCGCTACTACAGTCGAGATCGGCGTCGAGACTAACGTCGACTACGAGGTGCTCATCCCTTCAGATGTGACTTGGGTCACTAAGGTCCCTGCCACTAAGGCTATGCGCAAGGAGACCATCGCTCTCGCTGTCGCCGCCAATACTACCACTTCAACTCGTGAGGCTACAATCACGCTTAAGGCCGCTACCGGCGCTCAGAAGACATTCGTCATCTCTCAGGCTGGAAGCTCTACTATCGACTCGGCTGACGCTCTTCTCGCCCTCCTCGCGAATGAGGAAGTCGGCACAGAGGCCGCCAAGGGTCAGGTTTACATGCTTGGCGCCGACATCGATATGACAGGCAAGACCATGGTCTCAGCTCCTAAGTGGTACGCTACCCTCGACGGTAACGGACACGCTATCAAGAACTGGAACATCATGTCAGACCAGCCGCTGGTTGACACCAACTACGGTACAATCTCCAACCTGGTCATCGACTCTTCATGTACTTATACTTTCACTAACTCCCGCACAGATAACTCCCTGATCTGTAAGAACAACTCAGGTACGGGCTACATCATCGGCTGCGTCTGCAACGTGAGCGGTTCAGCAACATTCGCTGAGGTCCCTTCAGTACGTTTCGGTACTATGGCAAGCTACTCTTCAGGATGTATCTGGGACTGCGTCAACAACGGTAACTTCACAATCAAGGCAGGCGCCGTACAGTCAGGAGTAACCAGCTTCAACTACATGGGTTCTATGGTCGGTTACTTCTCTAAGGGAACCGGCAACACCGAGGCCCAGACTATCAGGAACTGTAAGAATACAGGTACGATCTCCCTTGAGTACACCACTCTTCCTAAGGGCTGCTGCGTGGGCGGTATCGCCGGCGCGACTTCAACCAGCACCAAACTCGCTACCGCTGTCAACAAGGGTTTGATCACTGACTGCGAGAATACAGGTGACGTCACTTTCAAGGTGGACGCTTCAGGAACTTGTGTTCCTAACGTGGGCGGTATCGCCGGCTTCCTTGAGTGCGACATCAAGAACTGCGTGAACCGCGGTAAGGTAAGCTTCATCGGAGCTCAGTACGACGGTACAGCGAACGGAAACAACCGTCCTGCAGCAGGTGGTGTCGTAGGCGCCGCTATCTGGGTTGTCGAGAACTGCCACAACTACGGTGAGGTCTATGTCAACGCTTGCGTCTGCGGCGGTTCTACATACGTCCAGGCTACAGGTTTCATTAACCAACCTTCATTCGGTGGTGTCGTAGGTATGATCGGAGCTCCTAAGCATAAGAGAACCAGCATCCCTAACTACATCAAGGATTGCCACAACGAGGGTCCTGTCAATGTCGAGCAGAGCATGAAATCGGGCAATAGTTCAGAGGGCGCTGTCGGCGGAGTCGCAGGTGTCTGCGGAACTACAGCTGAGAACCTCACAAACAAGGGCGCAGTAAGCGTGAAGACTACAATGTCAGGTAATAGAATCGGTGGTGTCATCGGTTACGCGGACAGCTGCTCTGTTGTAAAGAACGCTGTCAATGACGCTCCTGTCGATCTTGACCTCATGATTACCGCGGCTAACGGAAACCAGAGCCGCTATTTCTGGTCTGGCAGCGTCATCGGAGACTCTAACTTCGGCATCACTATCGAGGGCTGCCGCAACACAGCGAAGGGTAACTTCACTGTCAAGAACGGTTACATGACCGCTTCAATCTCATATCTTGGTGGTATCGTAGGCCGTCTTAACGTCGGCGGAACAAGCCTTATCGACTGCGAGAACGCCGGAAACCTTTCTACCGAGACTCTCCTCAAGAACCGTTGGGGCGGCATCGTAGGTATGCAGAACGGCGGTAAGATCATGAGCAATTGCCACAACACCGGTAATGTCACAGCGAAGGTATTCGCTAACGGAGCAATCGGCGGTCTGGCAGGTCACAGCGGAGCCGCTGTTCATGTAGGCTGCTCTACCGAAGGTGTCATCACCGATAACGGTACAGATGCCGCTTATGTAGGTCTCGCCGTAGGTTCTCAGGGTAACACCAAGCAGACGTGGGATGATATGACAGTAGGTGGAGAGGTGGTTTCTCCAGCTGCCGCATACACCGGAATCCTTCTCGGAGGAATGGTTGACGCCAAGGTCGGCAGCATCTCTTTGACCGTGGGTCAGACCACTCCAGTCTATGTCCTTTCAAGCTCTAAGATCAACGGCGTTACAGTCACTGCCGCTGACCTTGTCCCTGAAAAGCTCGCCGGCTTCTACGCCGCAGGCTGTGAGGGTGATTATACATTCCCAGGTGTAGTTCTTAAATAACGCTTCAACAGTTCAGATATGAAAAAGATATTAGTTTCAATATTGGCTGTAGCCGCTCTTCTGTGCTCATGCTCAAAGTTTGACGACTCGGCCATCAGAGACAGAATCAAGGCTCTTGACGCTCGCTGCGAGGCTCTCTCGTCAAAGCTCAATGACAATGCCAAGGCTATTTCAGCTCTCGTGAAGTTGGAAGGCAAGACAATCTCAGGTGTTTACCGCACGAAGGATAATGACGGATGGTACATCCTCTTCTCTGACGGCAGCAACATATGTATATATAATGGTGAAGACGGTAGCGTCGGACAGCCTGGTCAGCCTGGTCAGCCTGGTACTCCAGGTGATCCTGGCAAGCCTGGCGGAAAGGGCGATGACGGTGTCCAGCCAGTACTTGGCGTAAAAGAGGTCAACGGAATCGTCTACTGGACAGTCAACGGCGAGCTCGTTTTGTACAACGGCGCTCCAGTTCCAGTCTCAGGTACCGGTTCAGTCACTCCTCAGTTCAAGATCGAGGGCGGAAAATGGCTCGTGTCATATAATGGCGGAACAAGCTGGGAGGAAATCGGCCCTGCTACCGTTTCAGGCACAGCTTCCGGAATCACTCTTGAGGAGCAGGAGGACGCGTTCGTATTCACTCTCGCTGACGGGACTAAGATCTCCGTTCCTAAGACCGCTGTATTCAAACTCGTCGTATCTGAGCAGGAAGTGGAATTCGCCGCTTCCTCTAGCGTGAACGTATCTTACACTCTCACAGGAGCTGACGAGACCACTAAGGTCGTAGTAAGCGCTCAGGGTGTATCCGCTGTTCTTGACGCTGAGAATGCCAAGGTCGCTATCACTTTCCCTGCTGAGGCTGTCCAGGGCTCATATGTTCTTCTCAGAGCTATCCGCAACAGCGACAGCGCTGTCGTCTCACAGTACATCACCGTGAAGACTCCCCAGGCTCCCGCACCAGATCCTTCTCCTATCGACGGAACCTATAAGGTAAATAGCCTCAAGGTGTTGGGTTGTGTTGGTACCGGCGCGTTCGTGGAGGTCAAGGACAAGAGCTGGATGTGGAATTCAAGCATGAATAACGAGTATGACAATATGCTTGAGATCACCGCTACCATGTCAGGCACCAATGCTGTCGGCAAGGCTAAATATAGCGCCGGCGCTGACGGTAAATTCTGGGATTATGTCCTCGTCGCTGACAAGAACAAACTTGAGACAGGCGCCGTAGATCTTTCAAATAACTATGGCCAGCTCCCTCACGGAGAGTCAGACATCACTGTCAACCTCGCTGACGGCACTGCCAAGGTAGGTTCAGTGAATGCCAAGGCCATGGTCGCAGGCTCATATCCTTACACTATCAAAGAGGCCTACGTGGATAACGTCGTCCTCACAGTTCCGGAAGGCTGTATCGCTATCGCTTTCCAGTGCTCGCTTTATCCTAATGACAAATATACTTGGGATACCACATGGTCAAATACCGACTTCGAGCGTTTCATGCTCCGTCCATTTGTCTATGTCATGATATTCCAGAAACAATAGGCATTAAAAATTTAAATAAATTACAATGAAACTTAAACATCTTATTTTTGCCGTCATTGCCGGCGCGGCGTCTGTCCTGGGCGCCTGCAACAAGGTCGATGACGTGACTTCACAGGAGCCTAAGGTGTCTCTCTCAGAGAAGGCTCTGTCCTTCTCTAAGGATGTGGACACCAAGACATTCACTCTTACCGCTACCCGTGACTGGGAAATCAAATGTAATGAGACTTGGGTAAGCTTCGAGCCGGCATCAGGTAAAGCTAGCGCCAAGGAGCAGACAGTGACTGTAACTGTTCTTGCCAACACAGGGTTTGACCGTACCGCTAAGGTTACAGTCAAGGCCGGTCTCGCTACCGCTTCACTTTCTGTCAACCAGGCTGGTGACAAGGGTGAGGTCGTCAAGGGTGACGGAACTCAGGCTAAGCCTTTCAGCGCTTCAGACGCTAGAGAGTACACTCTCGCTCTCGCCGCTGACCAGGAGACTGAGGATTACTTCTTCATTCATGGATTTGTGAAGAAGGTCGCCAGCATCGACACTGGATCTTATGGAAACGCTAGCTTCTATGTCGTAAACACTCCAGACGATATGGAAAGCACTGATGATTTCTACTGCTTCCAGATATTCTATCTTAACGGTGCCAAGTTCACTGACGCTGAGCAGATCAAGGTCGGTGACGAGGTCACTGTACAGGCTAAACTCGTGAACTACAAGGGCAACACCCCTGAGACTGTAGGTAGGGGAACAGGCCGTGTCGTTGAGCACAACGGCGCCAAGGGCTCTATCGTAGAGAAGACCGAGAGCGGTACTGCTAAGGGTACTGGTACAGAGGCTGACCCATACAACCCTACAGGCGCTATCGCCGCATGTAAGGCTCTCGCCGCTGACGTTCAGTCATCAACTGAGGTTTACATCAAGGGATATGTAAAGACCGCTTCTATCGCTACCGACTTTGGTAACGCTGACTTCGACATCGTTGATGAGAAGGATGGCAACACTACCGCATTCAAGGTTTACCGTGTATACGACTTCGGCGGCGCTAAGTTCACTGATGCGAACAAGGTTAAGGCTGGTGACGAGATCGTAGTCCTCGCTAAGATCGTCAACTATAAGGGTAACACCCCTGAGACCGTTCAGGGTGGTAAGCTCGTCTCTATCAACGGTGAAAAGGGTGAGGAACTCCCTGCCGGCACTCCTAAGGGAACAGGTACAGAGACCGATCCATACAACGCTACAGGCGCTATCAAGGCATGTGAGGCTCTCGGCGCTGACGTTCAGTCAACTACAGAGTTCTACATCAAGGGTTTTGTAAAGACCGCTTCTATCGCTGTAGATTTTGGTAACGCTGACTTCGATATCGTTGACGAGAAGGACGGCAAGACCGCTACTTTCAAGGTTTACCGTGTATATGACTTCGACGGTGAGAAATTCACTGACGCTAACAAGGTTAAGGTCGGTGACGAGATCGTCGTTCTTGCTAAGATCGTAAACTACAAGGGCAACACCCCTGAGACTGTTCAGGGCGGTAAGCTCATCTCTATCAACGGCAAGGGTGGAGAGCCTGCGCCTTTCACTCTCGATAAGACCAGCCTCAGCTTCGCTTACACCGGTGGTGAGCAGACTATCACCGTATCCGGAGCAGCTTCAGCTGTAACCGCTACTTCAAGCGATTCTTTCCTTACCGTTACTGTAAACGGTTCATCTATCAAAGTTGTCTGCGCGGCTAACTCTGACGCTCCGGCTAGAAACGGTAGCGTTACTGTCGCTCTCGGCGACTACTCTAAAACTGTCGCTGTAAGCCAGGAGAAAGACCCAGGTTATGCTCCAGGCGGTGGCGCACAGGACGGCGAGACTAAGTATGAGCTTACAAACGCTGAGATCATAGCAGCCTGCAAGCCTGCTTCAGGTTCAGGTTATGCTACTTTGACAATCAATAGCGCCGGTGGAAACTGGACTGCCAACGCTATGACCAACGCCAATGGCGCACAGGTATTCCTCCAGATGCGTAACGCCGCAGGCTCATTCGCTTCTTCACCTAAGTACAATGGTAAAATCACCCGCGTAGTCATTTCTGTCAAGGTCAGCGCATCAGCTAAGACATCTAACCCAAGATCTATTTATGTAGTTCCTAAGGTTGACGCTAACGCTCTTCTTTCCGCTTATCCTACCAAGGATAACAAGTATACCCTTGATACAATGAACGGAAACTATGGTAAGATCGACTTCGACCTTATGAACCTGACTTCTACTCCGGAGTCATTCGAGGTCAAGTTCACAGATACCAATGTCTCTGAGTTCTCACTCCTGGCATACAACGGTGCGGTTTATATCGACAACGTCGTTGTTTACGTCAAATAAATGATAAAGTCATTCAAAAGATTCATCGTGAAGATGACGGCGTGTGCCGTCATCTTCACCCTTTTGATATCATGCTCCGATGACTCCAAGAAAGAGTTGTCCTCTGATGTCGCTATCACCCTTTCACAGGAATCCGCCGGAAGTGAGGCGGGAAGCCAGTTCGTAAGCGTGATCGCCCCTGGCGCATGGACACTGAGCGTTAATTATGACGGCGCTCAGTCGGACTGGGTACGCTTCAGCATAAGTTCCGGAAACGGCAGTAAAGGCAGTATAGTGATGTCATGGACAGCCAATGAGGCTGACGAGCAGAGAGATTGTAAAGTCGTCCTGACTTGCGCTGGCGTAAGTAAAGAGGCGGTATTCTCTCAAAGAGCGAAGGGACAGTTCACGACCGCTATCAGCAGTCTTAAACCGGATCCGTACGCGTCATGGCTGGAGCTTCCGGCTATTCAGGACGGAGACGGCAGGTATTTCTTCTCCCACACCATGACGGTGGGAAAATATACGGGAAGAAACTATTCGTTCTACCTTGACGCGGACGCTAAGGTGTCGGTATGGGTCGCTTATCCTCTGAATAAGGGACTCATCGGTACGAATTCCGGACGAACAGACGACTGGGGACTTGACCCTAAGGTGCCAAGAGCCTATCAGTCAGTGATTTATAGCGCTTACCGTGGCGGATATCAGAGAGGCCATCAGCTTCCTTCAGCTGACAGGTACGGTAACAACAACTCATCGACTTTCTACGGCACGAACATGACTCCGCAGAAGGGCGAACTTAACGAGCATGCGTGGGCTAAGCTTGAGGGCTATGTCCGCAGCTGGTCTTATACATTCGACACACTTTACGTGGTTACAGGCGCTGACATCAGCCGTGGAAACGACTGGGCGACTGATAACGACGGCAAGAAAATAAAGGTGCCTGTGGGGTATTTCAAAGCATTGCTTGGATACAAGAAGGGAGGCACACATCCTAGCTCTGTCGCGGCTCAGACAGGAGGATACACGTCCATAGCTTTCTATATGGACCATAAGAGCTACAGCGATAACGCCATCATGGGCACATCGATGTCCGTGAAGGAGCTTGAGCAGATGACCGGATTTGACTTTTTCGCCAATCTCCCGGGCAAGACAAGCGCCGCTACCGCTGACAAGATTGAGTCTGCCAAGGACTCATGGTGGGGTTCGAATATTTAACGAATCATGAATATGAAACGTATAATTTATATTATTTCCGCGCTGTTGCTCCTGGCGGGCGTCAGCGCTTCGGCCCAGAAAAAGGGAGGCAGCAGAAACTACATCGTAGGCTTCTACAACCTCGAGAACCTCTTCGACATCTACAACGACCCTGCGAAGAACGACGAGGAATACCTTCCTGACGGAGCCAACCATTGGACTCAGGCCAAGTACGAGAAAAAGGTGCATAATATGGCTCAGGTCATCGCCGCCATGGCTAAAGATAACGGACGTTATCACACTATCCTGGGCGTGAGCGAGATCGAGAACCGTATGGTGCTCGAGGACCTCGTGGCGGACCCTCAGATAGCCGACGCCAATTACCAGATCGTACACTATGACGGTCCGGACCGTCGTGGCGTGGACGTCGCTCTGCTTTATAAGCCTGAGCAGTTCAAGTATCTTGACAGCGAGTCTATTCCGTTCACATTCGAGGGCACAAACGTAGAGATCACTCTCGACCAGGCGGCTCAGGATTATTTCCGTACCCGTGACATCCTCATGGTCCACGGAACTATCGACGGCGAGCACTTCGCCTTCTATGTCCTCCACCTTCCTTCACGAATAGGCGGCAAGGGACAGGACCTCAGAAGCCGTGGCGCCGAGATCGCCTACAACCATGCCCAGCAGATGATGAAGAAATATCCTGGCATCAAGATCGCCGTCATGGGTGATATGAATGATGATCCTTTCGATGACAGTATGGCTGTATGGCTCCATGGTAAGGAGAAACTCTCAGAGGTCGCCCCTGAGGACTTCTTCAATCCTTTCCTCTCCATGATTAAGGACGGATACGGCTCATTGTGTTATCAGTACCAGTGGAGCATCTATGACCAGGTGCTCGTGAACAGCAACTTGGCTCTCGCTCCTCAGGGCGGACTCAAGATCATGCCTATCATCAAGGGTAAATACTACGGCCGCATCTTCAAGAAGCCTTTCCTGACCCAGCAGAAGGGCCAGTACAAGGGCCAGCCTTTCCGTACCTTCTCGGGCG
Organism: Bacteroidales bacterium; assembly: GCA_024398335.1. Classification (GTDB taxonomy): domain Bacteria; phylum Bacteroidota; class Bacteroidia; order Bacteroidales; family UBA932; genus Cryptobacteroides. The sequence goes on from JAKSJJ010000003.1 coordinate 28,573, forward strand.
GAGCCTTCATCGGCGGATATAGCGACCATTTCCCTTCATATATCCTCATCAGCAAGTAAATATATTATAATATGTGTAAAAGATTCATTGCAATCCTCAGCGCCCTGCTTGTCTGCGCGGTCAGCTTCGCTCAGGGCTATACGGGTGGCGTGAAGGGTACGGTAGTCAACCGCGCCGGCAGAATCCCTGTCAGCGGAGCTACATTGACCCTTGTCAAAGGCGGCGAGCAGATAGCCAGCACCACCTCCGACGCTGAAGGAAAATTCCTCGTGGAGAACCTCGAGGACGGAGTTTACGCCATGACAGTCATGGCCCCAGGCTTCACTGATATCAATGTCAACGTCACTGTTGACAAGGGTTTTGTCAAAGACCTCATCTTCGTATCCATGGTCGAGACTCAGACTATCGAGAACCTCGATGACTCTTCTTTCGCCGAGTTTGACATGGATGACAGCGGCTATACTGACAACCCTACAATCCTTTTCGGACAGAACGATGTCTATACCAACATCGCTGGTTACGGCTTCAGCAGCGTGCGTTTCAAGAACCGCGGTTACAACAGCGAGAGCCAGGATGTCCTGCTCGCGGGCGTGAACATGAACGACGCCATCACAGGATATTCTCCATTCTCACTTTGGAGCGGTCTTAACGAGGCCATGAGAAGCACTGAGACATCGATGGGCAACGAGACCGCAGACTTCGGAGTCGGTGGCTTCAACGGACAGACAAACATCCAGGCAGTGCCTTCATCAGTGCGCAAAGGCTGGAGATTCTCCCTTTTGACTAACTCCGCTCTCTACCGCTTCCGCGCGATGGTCACATACGCCAGCGGCGAGCTTGACAACGGTTGGTCATACGCCTTCAACGCTTCCGCCCGCCTTGGTGGAAACGACTGGGTGGAAGGAGTTTATTACCGCTCTTTCGCATACTACCTTGGAGTAGAGAAGAAGTTCGGTAACTCTCACAGACTCAGCCTCGTATCATTCGCCACCCCTGGCCAGAGAGGCGCCCAGAACGCCAGCACCCAGGAAGTCTATGACCTCATGGGAGACAACATGTACAACAGCAACTGGGGTTACCAGAACGGCAAGGTCAGAAACTCCCGCGTGAGAAAGACCTTCGAGCCTGTGACTCTCCTTAAATACACCGGCAACCCTCTTGAGAACCTTGAGGTTAACGCCACCGTACTTTGGAGAACCGGTTTCAACGGCTATACCGCTCTTGACTGGTATGACGCTCAGGACCCTCGTCCAGACTACTACCGCAACCTTCCTTCTTACTCTTTCAACGATGACGAGGACTACGGAAGACTTGATGATGTCAAGTACGAGATCTCTAAGGAAATGTGGAATCCAGCCATCAAGGACTACGCTAACTATCAGCACCTTAACTGGGACCGCATGTACAATGTCAACTACAACAGCATCGGTGGACGAAGCAAGTACGCTCTCGAGGAGCGCCATGTGGACCAGAACGACTTCAATGTAGCGACTAGCGTCAAGTGGCGCCAGAGTGACCTCTTCACTCTCACCGCGGGTATCAACGCCAGAATCAACCGCACCGAGAACTACAAGAAGATGAACGATCTTCTCGGAGGAGAGTATTTCGTGAATGTTGACCAGTTCGCAGAGCGTGATTTCGCCTCTAACGAGTCTGTTATCCAGAATGACCTGGATTATTTCCTCAATAACGGACATGCTCAGAACATCACCAAGGGCCAGAAATACGGCTACGATTATCTCGCGCAGGTGCGTAAGGTCAACGCTTGGGGCATCATCTCGCTCACTAAGGGCGGATTCTCAGCTATCGGAGCCGGTACTATCGGTTACACCGGTTACTGGAGAGAGGGCCTTGTAAGAAAGGGACTTTTCGCCGGAACGTACGACGAGGTGGCTGCTCTGAACGAGAAGTATAATCTTACTGGCACATCACGTGAGCTCAAATCAAACGGCGAGACCTCTTTCGGAAGGTCTGAGACCGCGAAATTCCTCACAGGATCCCTCAAGGGCCAGCTTTCTTATGTTTTCGTAGGCGGACACAGACTCTCCGCGAACCTCGGTCTCTATAAGGACGCTCCTTCATTCACCAACAGCTTTGTTTCTCCTCGTACGAGAAATACTCTTGTGGGCAACCTCAAGACCCAGAAGACAATCTCCGCTGACATCAACTACCAGCTCAGCACTTCATGGATGAACCTCCGTCTCACCGGATTCCTCACCCAGATCTATGACCAGACTGACGTTATGAGCTTCTACGACGACAGCCAGCAGTCAATGACCAACTTCGCCATGACCGGCATCGCTCAGCGTCATATGGGTATCGAGCTCGGTGTCAAGGTTCCGCTTCCTGTCGACGGTCTTTCTGTAGCGGGTGTCCTCAGCTTCGGCGAGTACATCTACACCAAGAACTTCAAAGGCAAGAATCCTTACATGGTACAGACCGTGGACAACAGCGCCGAGGTTATCCGTAAGGAGGAAATCCCTTACTGGGTATCACATCCTAGCTTCAGGACAGTCGTGATGGATGGCGAGACAATGTATGATGTCGATAACGATGGTAATCCATACGTCAAGGGCCAGAACAAGCACTATGTGCCTTCAACTCCTCAGCTCGCCGCTGAGATCGCCCTTAACTACCGTACCAAGTCATATTGGTTCTTCGAGCTCAACACTCAGTTCTTCGCTCGTTCATACCTTGACATGAACCCTCTGTACCGCACCCACGTCGCATGCGCTGGTCCTGACGGTATCGAGACCCCTGCCGAGATCGCTTACATGGCCTCTCAGGAGAGCCTCTTCCTCCCTGGAAAGAGCCATGTCAAAGATCATTTCCTTCTCAACGCCAGCATAGGAAAGAGCTGGTACATCCAGAGGAAATACTCTATAGGATTCTCTCTTAACGCGAACAACCTCACCAATAACCGCGGCTTCAAGACAGGCGGTTATGAGCAGACTCGTCTTATCAAGAGCTCATCCTATGACCGTTATTACCGCTTCGACCCTAAATATTTCTATATGCAGGGAGCAAGCTATATGTTGAATGTTTACTTCAGATTCTAAGCGACCATGAGAAAGATATTTATTTTCGTAGCGGCTCTTATCGCCGTCACTTCCTGTGGTCTGAAGGAAGAATTCCAGCCTGTGTTCTCCGGAACTCCGGGCAATCCCCCTGCGTATAAATACTATACGGACGATGATTTCTTCGAGATCATCTCTATCGCGCAGCTCTCTAAGATGTACACTACCGGCAAGCCTTTCGAGGTTGAGGACGACATCACCATCAAGGGTGTCGTTGTCAGCACTGACCAGCCAGGTAACTTCTACAAGAGTTTCTATATCCAGGACGAGACCGCCGGCATCGAGATCAAGGTCGGAAAGAACGGACTTTATAACGAATATCTCCTTGGCCAGACAGTCTATGTGAAACTCCAGGGCCTCACCGTCGGAATGTATGGCTACAAGAGCGGTAACTACGGCGGAATGGGTATGGTGCAGGTAGGATTCGCTGATTCGACAGGGGAGTATGAGACCTCATATCTTGAGATGTCTTACCTTGTCGACAAGCACATTTTCAGGGGCGACCCTAGCCAGCCTGCGGTCGTAGAGCCTGTCGTTATTACCGAGAGGGACCTTCCTAATCCTAAGACAGACTCCCAGGCTACCAACAAGTACGTGGGACGCCTTGTGACCCTCAAGGGCCTTAAATACGAGGACCAGATCTTCTGCCTTCTTTACCTCAATTCCAGCAAGGACAAGAAATCTTACACCAACCGCGTCTTCCTTTCGGATACAAACGGTATCGATACCATGGGCAAGACTCACGGTGTCACTACCTGGGCTATGTCTAAGAACATGATGAAGGATTATCTCCTCGCAGGTTACTGGGATTCTTGCAAGATAGGTAGCGGTCAGGATTTCGTCAAGAATCCGGACGGAACAGATATGACCCTGGGCGACCTTAAGGGCGACGGCAGCTATCCTGACGTAGAGAAAGCCGCTTATAGCGTCAGCCAGTATTTCAAGATGGGCTCAACCGAGATCCAGGTCCGCACCAGCGGTTACTCTAAGTTCGCTGACAAGGAGATCCCTCGCAGCGTCCGTGACGGAAGCGCCACCCTTGACATCACAGGTGTCATCTCTCTTTATCAGGGTGCCATCCAGTTCACTGTCAATAATCTAAGCGACTTTGTCGTTAACGGCAAACCTCTTGAGTAATAAGCATTTATGAAAAGAATAATCATATCAGTCCTCAGCGTTATGGCAGTTATATCATGTTCGACCAATCCTTTCCTCGTCAAGTGGGACACCCCATACGGAATCCCACCATTCGAGAAGGTGAAAGAGTGTCATTATATTCCTGCCGTTAAAGCCGGAATCGAGCAGCAGCAGGCCGAGATTGATGCTATTATCGCCTGCGAGGATGCTCCAAGCTTTGAGAATGTCATCGTGGCTATGGACCGCTCAGGCGAGACCCTCGCCAAGGTGTCAGGCGTTCTCTTCAATGTCTGCGAGACTGACGCCACCCCTTCACTTATGAAAATCGTGGAGGTGGTTACTCCTATGCTTTCGGAGCATTCGGACAATATCTACATGAACCCTGCTCTTTTCGCTAAGGTCGAGGCTGTCTACAACCAGAAGGACAGTCTTGGCCTCACTCTTGAGCAGGAAATGGTCCTGAAGAAAATCTACGAGGCTTTCGTGCGTGGCGGTATCGCCCTTGACCAGGAAGGCCAGCAGAGAATGAGGGAGATAAACTCAGCCCTCGCAAGCCTTACTCTCCAGTTCGGCAATAACCTTCTTGCCCAGAGCAACGCTTTCAAGGAGGAGGTCGGCATCGCTGTCAGCGAGTTCTATCCTACAATGGGAAGGTGCGAGGACAGAGAGCAAAGAGAGAAAATCTTCAAGGCATATTCTAGCCGCGGCAACAACGGCGGAGAGAATGACAATAAAGACATCGTGCTGAAAATCATGGCTTTGCGTATTGAACAGGCCAATCTTCTCGGCTACGAGACTCCTGCCGCTTTCACCCTCAGCAACAAGATGGCTCATGACCCTGCTACCGTGGACGCTTTCCTTGAGAATATCTTCAAGGCGGCTGTCGAGCGCGCTAAGGAAGAGGTCGCTGACATGCAGAAGGTGATGGACGAGGATATCAAGGCGGGACGCCTCGAGGACGACGCCACTATCCAGCCTTGGGACTATCTCTACTACGCCGAGCGTGTCCGCAAGGCCCGCTACGACCTTGATGAGAACGAGTACAAGCCATACTTCAAGATGGAGAACGTCCGCGCTGGAGTCTTCGGCAACGCCAGCAAGCTTTATGGCGTAAGTTTCGAGCCTGTGCAGGATGTCGCTCTCTATAACAAGGAGGCTGAGGCCTTCAAGGTAGTGGACGCTGACGGCTCTCTCATCGGAATCATCATCACCGACTACTATCCTCGCTCAACTAAGAGGGGAGGCGCGTGGATGAATAACTTCATCGAGCAGTATAAGACCGCGGAAGGCGTGGATGTACGTCCTGTCATCGTGAATGTGGGCAACTTCACAAAGCCTACCGAGGACACTCCTTCTTTGCTTACTCTTGACGAGGTCGAGACTATGTTCCATGAGTTCGGACATGCTCTTCACGGCCTTCTCAGCCAGTGTACTTATAAGACTGTCAGCGGAACAAGCGTGACAAGAGACTTCGTGGAGCTCCCTTCTCAGATCAACGAGAACTGGGCATTCCAGAAAGAGGTCCTCGCCACCTACGCTTTCCATTACGAGACAGGAGAGGTCATCCCTGACGCTCTTGTGGACAAGATTCTCGCGGCAGAGAACTTCAACATGGGATTCACTACCACCGAGCTCGCCGCCGCCAGCATACTTGATATGAAGTGGCATGAGCTCACAAGCGTGGAGGGTGTCGATGTGGAGAAGTTCGAGAAGAGCGTATGCGAGCAGATGGGACTTATCGAGCAGATTATCCCTCGCTATCGCAGCACCTACTTCAACCATATCTTCGGCGGCTCGGGCTACAATGCCGGCTACTACAGCTATCTGTGGGCTGAGGTCCTTGATAAGGATGCCTTCGAGCTCTTCATGCAGAAGGGTATCTTTGACAAGGAGACAGCGATGTCTTTCCGTCATAATATCCTTGAAAAAGGCGGCTCCGCTGACCCTATGGATCTTTACCGTGCATTCCGTGGCGCTGATCCTGACCCTGCGGCTCTGCTCCGCGCCCGTGGCTTGATGTAGACTATATGATCAAAAATATTCTTAGAATTTCCGCCCTCTGCGCTGTCTGTCTCTTTCTCTGCGCCTCTTCGTGCAAAAAAGAGCCTCTGCCAGGGGGCGGATCGTCATCTGAGCAGGATGATCCGACTCCGGCGCCGGATCCTGACGATGGCAAGTTGAAGATCGCCGGGACTGTGATCAAGGAGGGTAATAACCTCGTGGGTCTGATTCTGGATGGTGTCGCTGGCACTCCTATTGAGGGCGTGCCTGTCACCGACGGCTTCACGTGGACGCTGACTGACCGCCATGGTGTGTATCAGTTCGTCGCTCACGAAGATGCGCGTCAGGTGTATTACAGCCTTCCTGCCGGGTATGATTTCGCGGTGAGCAAGACCTCGAATCTGCCTCTTTTCTATTCGACAAAGAAGATTGTCCGCTCGGAGGTCAACCGAAATGATTTCAAGTTGATGCCTCGCGCTAGAAAGACAGAGGAGTTCGCCTTCTCTTTGTTTGGAGACATCCATATAAAGAACCAGACGACGCTTGCGACTTTCCGCTCGAAGACCCTTGCTCAGATGAAGGACTATCTTGACCAGAATTTCCCGAGTCTTGTCCGTTTCGGCATTACTCAAGGTGATGTCATAGATAATTGCTACTCAGGGCTTTGGCCTGATATCAAGGCTGCCCTGGGCAATGTCCAGATGGCTAACGGGTCGTATCTTCCTTTCTATAATTGTATAGGAAACCACGATCATGACTGCACCCTCGGAACCAGGGATGTTGACTTTAAGGGCGGGTTTGTCTCGGCTTTCGGTCCTACGGATTATTCTTTCAATGTCGGAGACGTGCATTTTGTCGTCATGGACAATTTCGAAGGTACGGGAAAGAGCGGTACGTCCTCGACGAGCCGTCTTGCGGCAGGAGATCCGCAGATCAGTCAGAGTCAGTATGAGTGGTTGAAAAAGGATCTCGAGTTTGTCGCTGACAAGGACAGTAAGATGGTGGTTCTTGTTGAGCATTGTCAGCTAAGAGGCTTTACTACAAGGCCTTATTATAATGAGATGTTGACTCTGCTGACTCAGTTCTATGACGCGTATGTGTTCAGCGGGCATGCTCATATTTCCGAGAGCTATAAGTTCA
>JAKSJJ010000030.1 GCA_024398335.1 Bacteroidales bacterium
GGTGTTGAGTGTCAGGTGGTTATGGTCGTGGGCGTGCTCACTCCCGTCGGCGTGGTGGGGAGTAAGCACGGTCGGGCGCTAAGAGAACTGGCGCAAGAGGATAAGGGATTGTCAGCGTGCGGGAAAGCGTCATGCTGGTGGCGCACAGAGGAAGCGTCATGCTGGTGGCGCACAGGGGAAGCGTTAAGGATGTGCTGGGTGGGGGAAGCGTTACGCTCGTGTCGCACGGGCGACGACAACGCTGACGGCGGAGATTATCATCACGATGCCAAGGCACTCTCTAAGAGAGAGAGTCTCATGGAAGAACATCATCCCCATGACAACGGCCGTGATGGGCTCCAGAGCGCCTAGGATGGCGGTTTGAGTCGAGCCGATAATCTGTATGGCCCGAGCCGTGCAGATAAGCGATATGACCGTCGGGAAAAGAGCCAGCGCCGCGGCATCAGCCCAGAGGGCAACGCTGTGCGGCGAGGTGAAACCTATGCCCCCCAACGCCATGCGGCCCACAAACAGCAGACTTCCGAAGATGAGCACATAGAAGGTTAGAGTGAGCGAGGGTATGTTTCTGACCGCCTTGCCTCCCACCGCGACAAGATATATCGCATACGAGAGAGCCGACAACATCACCAGCAGAGTGCCAACAAAGCTTAGAGTACCGCCCCCTTCCTGTTTGTAGAGCAAAGCTATTCCTGCAGTCGCCGCGAAAAGACACAGCACCGTGACCATCTTGATTCTCTCCTTGCAGAAAAGCGTCCCTATCAGGGCGACCATGAGAGGATACACGAAAAGCATCGTCGAGGCGATTCCCGCCGCCATATGATTGTAACTCTCAAAAAGGGTCAGGGAAGAGGCCGACATCAGAAGGCCGAGGCACAACAAAGGAAGAAGGCTCCTCAAAGGCACCTTGAAACTGCCGCCTTTCAGAGCAATCATTACCGCGACCATAAGAATGGCAAGGCCATAGCGCAGAAGAAGGACGGAATCCGGGTTCAATCCCGCCGCATACAACGGCAGGGCGAACGATGGATTCAGTCCGTAACTCGCAGCGGCGGCCGCTCCGAGAAGATAACCTGCTATGAGATTCCCATGCTTCACGTCTATTTCCTTTCCTCAAAATCTTATGCGCCATAACAGACGCCGGTCATAACACATCAAACGAGTCGTCGATACATATCCTCTTCACATGCCGAGATTTCTTTATTACAGACTCTATGTCGAGCGGAATATAATCTAATCGCCGGTCTTCTATCGGAATAAACACCATCCGTTTTCGGGAGAAAATGGATTTTCTCTGATACTTACCGACATAATTGGCACCTGTGCTATCTGCGTAGATGAAACCTTCATCAAGCGTATATTTCATCATTATCCGCCCGTCTCCGAACAAAGCGTCCATCGAGTTGAAATACCCCGTCAACTCCAGACGAGTTCCATCCACGGTTCCAAGATAGACATCCTGCATCACATCCATGAAAGTCTCGAAGGACACACCATCCGGGAAACTAACAAGCCAATCATTATCGCCCGATTGGGAAAGAAGAAGTTTCTTGCACCTGGATTTATCATCAGTTTCAAGTTCTCTGATCACACCGTTAATTTCACCTTTGGAAGTGTTCTCTACCAATATCACGGAGAGATATGGAGACGATTTCGCTCTTCGAGACGTCTCCTTCTTCAATTCCTTGGCGATCAGTCTCTCATTCCACAGCGCACATGCGAAGATGGCCAACGTCCCCACGACTATTATCAATATTTCAGCAACGGTGCTGTCCGGGTAATGAGTGAGGCCATATATAGCAGACGAAAACACGGCGAAACAGCCAAAACCGGGACCGAAATTCAGGTACTCACCGTTGAAACCCAGAAGGAGAAGAACTAACAGACCCAGTAGAAACAGATATTCGAACGTTCGTGACGAAAGAACATCATGCTTTACAAGGATAGCTAAAAGCATGACAACAAAGTAAACCGAAACGGTGAGGATTACTCGGATATAACTGTCATTCCCGTTCTCTTCGTTTTTCATAGTACAAAAGTACGGAATTCTATCCGACATTACTCCCCCAACAGAAGTCCTTTCATAAAAAAATGTGCGAATCGCCCTGATTTACACATTTTATGCATTCCGCGGACACTAAAATGTGCAAAAACGAGGTTTTTACACACTTTTCCATCGATACGCAAGCGCGGAGAGGCTTTCGTTAAGACGAACCAAAAAAAGAGCCCGGGTATCCGGGCTCTTTTATGTCATAAGGTCGAAACTTAGTCGACGAACTTCTCGATTTTGTGGACTGTAAGTTTGAATTTGTCTTTTTCAGGCCATTTCTTTAAACAGTGAGCGTACTGCGGATCTGAGAGACCCTTCTTCTCGCTCCAGCCTGTACACTCATAGAGGAAAGTGATTTCTCCGACCCAGTTTCCATCTGAGTCAAGCGTCATCGCGTCTCCTTCAACCCAAAGCTGACCAACGTGATAAGCCGTGCTGCCACCGTAATAAATCGGAACCTCCACTTTACAACTAGGAAGATACTTGGTCTTAAAATCAAGTTTTCCGTCACTCATGTCCACTTTTCCGCTATATCGGATAATAACCGCGTTCCTATTATTATTGTCCTGGTCGTAAAAATAGATGGAATAACCGCTTCCACGATCGCTTATCTTAGCGAAGTCTTCAGCTAGCGAACCATCAAAATCAGAAAGGCTGCCGTTTCCGACCTTATTGAAACGCTCCGGAGCTTCCTTTGAGCAAGAGCATAGGCCAAGAGCGGCCACCATAAGAGAGAAAAGTAATTTTTTCATAAAATAAATTTTGTGCTCTGCGAATATATATATATATGCGAACCGCCAAAAAAAATGATTACTTTCGCGGTGAAATATTCAGGTAGGACGATCTGTCGCGGCGTTTTAGGCGCTGAGGAAAGTCCGGACAGGACAGGGCATTCCGCTGTGGAAAGCACAGATGGGAGTAATCTTATGCAAGCCGTAACAGAAAATTACCGCCTTCCTCCGGGGAGGTAAGGGTGAAAACGCGAGGTAAGAGCTCACGACATGGCGTGGCGACACTACATGGGTACGGCACCGGGACCTGCAAGACCAAATATACCGGCAGTTGAGGGCTGCCCGCTTTATGCCGGGGGGTAGGTCGCGAAGATAAATGACAGATTCAAAAACAGAAACCGGCTTACGGCCCTGCCTGAATATTTTTTACTACTGTCCGAAGAAAGGCTCCAGGCCTTTTATGCTTACTTAGTCTGGGGTTTATCCAGATAAGCGGTGACAGGGTAATGGTCTGATATGAAAGGTTTTCCAGCGTAAGATTTTGTCACGACACGGAACTCCGTACAAACTTCAAAACCGGAATAATAGATATAGTCTATAGGCAGAAGATAGTCAACGTCCACCTGTCCGAGCACAGGAGCGGCGTCAGACTTTCCATTCTTTCCGAAACCATTGAAAGAGCCGAAGGAGTCAGCCTTCTGGGCATTGAAGCGGGCGCTTTTCATCAGTTTATTGATGTCCTCAAGTCCAGGATTGTCAGGAAGGACGTTGAAGTCTCCCATGAGCACCATAGGAAGATTATCAGGGTTCATCTCGGAGATCTTACGGTGGAGAAGAGCGAGGCTTTCCTTGCGGGCGACGACGCCTTTATGGTCAAGATGGGTGTTCACGAAGAAAAATCTCATGCCCGTGGCCTTCTCCTCAAGGAGCGCCCATGTCGCGGTGCGGGGATATTTCGCATCCCAGCCCTTGCTTACCACATCGGGGGTCTCGCTAAGATAATATGTACCCCACTTGATAAGCTTGATGGTCCTGGTGTTATAGAACACTGACATGTGCTCTCCGCCACTTTTCGCGTCGTCTCTTCCCACGCCGACCCATTTGTAGCGAGGACAACGGCTGTGGATGTATTTAAGCTGGAAATCATACGCCTCCTGCACGCCGAACACGTCCGGACGCTCGTCGTTAAGCATCGCCGGGGTCGCGGCCCTGCGGTTCTTCCATGAATTATCCCCGTCATCGGCCTTTCCCTGGCGGACATTATAAGACATGACCCTGATTCCGGCTATCGACTGCAGCCCCAGGGCGAAAAACAACAGGAGTACAAGAAAGACACGTGATTTCATAATGTTCACATATTGATTGTTCAAAGACAAAGATAAGATAAAAAACCACTATCTTTACGAAGTAATTTACCTCAATAGCGAAAAGATGAGAAAATTCGTGTACTTACTCCTGGTCTGCCTTTTGGCGGCGGGCTCTGTCTCCTGCAAAAAAGACAAGAGGGTCGTGAACCGGGAACTTGAGAAATCCATAGTCGGACAGTGGAATCTCACGGAATGTTACGACAAGACCCCGGAAGGAAATGTGGACCGCATGGCGGACATGGTCAAGGAGGACTATCCTTACACATACACATTCAACGACAACCACAGCGGCCAGCTCGACTGCCATTTCTGCAAGAAGATGAACTTCACCTTCAGGATATACGGACAAGGAGACCTGACTATCACCTACTCCGACAAGGAGGAGTCCGTAAAGAAAATCAACGAGCTGACAAGCAATACTCTTATCATCGAGGCAGGGATAAGGGTTCTCTCCTTTGAGCGTCTGGTGAAAGAAGAAGAGGAAGGTAAGGACTAAGGCATGGCGATATTGGAAGTTTGTGCGGGGAGCCTGGCCAGCGCCAGAGCCGCGGCCCAAGGAGGGGCTGCGAGAATTGAGCTTTGCGCCTGTCTGGAAAAGGACGGGCTCACCCCTGAGCTCGAGACAATAAAAGAGGCGAGAAAGATCCCGGGCCTTAGAGTACACGTGCTCATACGCTCCCGCGAGGGGGATTTTGTCTATACGGAGGATGAAATCCTTCTGATGGAAAGGCAGATCCGCGAGGCAAGGGAACTGGGAGTTGACGGCGTGGTATTCGGCGCTCTCACCCCGGAAGGGGAGGTGGACATCAACGCATGCCGTCGTCTGGCTCTCGCGGCGAATCCCGAAGGATGCCCACAAAAAATACACACCACTTTCCACAGGGCCTTTGACAAGGCGGCGGATCCTCTAAAAGCCCTTGAGGACATCATCAGCCTGGGCTGCGACCGTATCCTCACCTCAGGGCAGAAGCCTTCAGCCCAGGAGGGCGTGGAACTGCTCAAAGTCCTCAACAAGAAGGCGGACGGACGAGTCATCATCATGCCGGGAGCGGGCGTGAACGCGTCGAACGCCGCGGCCATATTAAGACAAAGCGGATGTAAGGAAATCCATTCCTCAGCCCGCGCAGATAGAAACGACACAGACACTAACCCAGCCGTCGTAGCGGCGATAAACTCCTCAATACATGAAATTTAGACTATCTCTTCTAGCCCTGGCGGCATGCGTGGCGGCCCTTCTGAGCTCATGCTCCCGCGGATATGACACAGACAGTTCGCTCGAGTTCCTTTACGCCTACATGCCACTTCCTGACAGCGTGGATTACAGCAAGGAATTCTTCAAGGAAAATGTAGAGCTGTCGCTCAAGGCAAGAAAAGAAATGAGCTGGGGACGCAAGATTCCTAAGCGGGAGTTCATGCATTTTGTCCTGCCTGTCAGGGTCAATAACGAGAACCTGGACTCATGCAGGAAGGTCTTCTATGACCAGATAGCGCCTAGGATCAAAGGCATGAGCATGGAGCAGGCGGTGCTGGAAGTAAACCACTGGTGCCATGAGAGGGTGACCTACACCCCTAGCGACGCCCGCACGAGCTCCCCTCTCGCTACCATACGCACCGCCACCGGACGCTGTGGAGAGGAATCCACCCTTCTTGTTGCCGCCCTCCGCGCCGTATGTATCCCCGCCCGCCAGGTTTACACCCCTAGATGGGCCCACACTGACGACAACCACGCCTGGGTCGAAGCCTGGGTTGACGGCAAATGGCATTTCCTCGGAGCATGCGAGCCTGAGGCTGTACTTGACCTTGGATGGTTCAATGCTCCAGCCTCCCGCGCCCTTCTGATGCACACGAAAGTCTTCGGCGCATACGATGGCCCGGAGGATGTGATGAGCCGCTCAGACTGCTACACTGAAATCAATGTCACCGACGGCTACGCCCCTGTGGGCAAAGTCGCCGTCAAGGTGCTCGACCCTAAAGGCGCTCCAGTAGAAGGCGCAGACGTCGAGTTCAAGATATATAACTACGCCGAGTTCTATACCGTCACGACAAGAAAAAGCGACTCTGACGGCATGGTTCTCATGAGCGCGGGACTGGGAGATCTTATCGCATGGGCAAGCAAAGACTCAGAGTATGGCTACGCCCTCTGCCCTGTCAAAGAAACGCTGGACACGGTCACTGTCACACTCTCGCATAAGGCAGGGGACGATTACAGCGATCAGATGCTCGTGACCCCTCCTGTGGAAAGGGCGAATATCCCTCAGGTGGATTCCCTGGCGAAGGTCGAGAACCTTAGAAGACTCGCCTACGAGGACTCTCTGCGCATGGCCTACACCTCTTCCTTCCATAGCCAATCAACCGCGGAGGCGTTCGCCAAGGAGAACTCCCTGCCGGAGAGCGCCGCTAAGTACCTTGTACTCTCAAAGGGCAACCACTCCACCATCGAAGCCCTCCTCACAAAGGCCTCCGACAAGGAAAAAGCGGTGGATCTTCTTAGCGTAGTATCAGAAAAAGACCTGCGCGACATAACATCCGAGGTTCTCCAGGACCACCTCGAGGGCTCCGTCATGAAAGAGGGCATGGACAAGGACATCTTCCGTGAATATGTCCTCAACCCTAGAGTCGCAAACGAGATGCTCTGCCCTTACAGAAAGACCCTGTCCCAGGCGGAGATGCTCCCGTCAAAGAAAAACCTCAACGAGGAAGATATAGTAAGATGGGTCAAAGAAAACATCCAGACAGTCTCTTCCCGCAACCCTCAGCACCTTAGAATGACCCCGCTGGGAGTCTTGGCTTCAAGACGCTGCGACGCCTACTCAAAGGGCATTTTCTTCGTGGCCCTTATGCGTTCGCTCGGATTCCCGGCGAGAATAGACCCTGTCACCGAGAAGGTTGAATATCTTAAAGACGGAAACTGGCTCGCGTTCGAAAGTGACGCTCACGCCCAGGCTCTCGCCGCCAAAGGGACGCTCTGTCTTTCTTTCACGCCGTCGTCCTACATACTTGACCCGAAATATTACTCCCAGTTCAGCGTCAGCCGCATAGAAAACGGAAAGGCCGTTCTTCTTAACTATGACGAGGCGGACTCTTGGGAGAGCACATTCAAGAAAGGCCAGAGCCTCGAGCAGGGGGACTACCAGATAATCAGCGGAACCCGTCTTTCAAGCGGAGCCGTCCTTGTCCATATCATTTCCTGCCCTGTAAACAAAGACGCCACCACCGCGAAAGAACTCGTGCTCCCGCAGGAGAACGAGGCCCTCAGCGTCATCGGAAACCTTGACAGCGAGTCCCTTTACTACGACATCCAAAGCGGAAAGAGCAAATCCATACTCTCTACCACTGGACGAGGCTACTTCACCCTCGCGGTCATAGAGCCTGGCACTGAGCCTACCATACACACGCTGAAAGACATGGAAAAATGCCGCGCCGCGCTGGAGAAACGGGGGGGGACGATTCTCGTTCTTTTCAAGGACCAGGCGGGAGCGGATAAGTTCCGCGCGGGAGACTTCCCTGAGCTTCCTAAAAACATCGTGTACGGTATCGACCAGAACTCAGTGATAGAAAACCAGATACGCTCCGCACTTCATGTCAAGGGTTCGCCTGTGTTTGTCATCGCTGACACTTTCAACAGGATAGTCTACGCGCTCGACGGATACACCATAGGCATGGGCGAGAAGCTCTGCTCAGCGCTTTCAAAGACAGCCCCCGGATACATCCCGACAGCGGAGAACCTCGCCTCAAGGAAGGCTTTCGCCGACATGAAATTCGGCATTTTCATCCATTGGGGCATTTACAGCATGTTCGGCCAGGGAGAGTGGTATATGCAGAACGCGGGCATCCACTGGAGAGAGTACGAGAAGGCGGCGAGAGGATTCTACCCTGCGCACTTCGACGCGAAGCAGTGGGTAGAGGCCATCAAGGGCTCTGGCGCACGCTACATCACCATCACCTCCCGCCACCATGACAGTTTCTCCATGTTCAAGACAGAGCAGAGCGATTTCAACATCGTGGACGCCACTCCGTTCGGACGTGATGTCATCGGAGAACTCGCCCAGCAGTGTCATGAGCAGGGCGTGAGACTTCATCTATATTATTCTCATGCGGACTGGAGAAGAGAGGATTATCCTTGGGGCCGCACAGGCCTTAACACGGGCCGCGATCCTTCAAAGCAGGACTGGAACTCTTACCTTCGCTTCATGAAGGGGCAGCTCACTGAGCTCCTGACAAACTACGGCGAGATAGGGGCGATATGGTTTGACGGCGTGTGGGATCACGACAGCGACCCTACACCTTTTGACTGGTGTCTTGACGAACAGTACGAGCTTATCCATTCCCTTCAGCCGGCGTGTCTAGTGGGTAACAACCACCACCAGAACATCAACCCGGGAGAGGACATACAGATTTTCGAGCGTGACGTCCCTGGCGAGAACAAGGCGGGATATAGCGGAGACATGGCTATCAGCAAACTTCCGCTGGAGACCTGCCAGACCATGAACGGCATGTGGGGATATAAGGTCACAGACCAGAATTACAAGAGCGTGGACGAGCTCATCCGCCTTCTGGTCGCGACCTCAGGCAAGGGAGCCAACCTTCTTCTCAACATCGGCCCTCAGCCTAGCGGAGAACTCCCGGCGGCGGCACTGGAGCGCCTCAAGGGCATGGGAGAATGGCTCGGAAAATATGGCGAGAGCATCTATGGCACCTGCGCCGGCCCTGTACGAGGCCAGTGGGGCGTATCCACCCGCAAGGGGAATACCGTCTATCTTCATGTCACAGACCCTGAGATTAAAACCCTTGAACTCCCTCTTAGCTGCGAGGAGGTCTTCTGCATGAATACGGAAAAGGCCCTGAGCTTTGAAGAAAAGAACGGAACGCTCTCTATCGAGCTTCCTTTGGTCGAGGGTCCCGACAGAATCATAAGAATAAGATAAGAATTATGAAAAGAGCATTTATCATAATCCTGGTGTGCCTGTGCGCGGGTTTTATCTGCCAGGCAGGTGGCAAGCATCGCCCGAAGGCCAAACTTCTTTTCTACCAGAAAGACTTCGAGAAAGAGAGCTCGAAAGAGTCCGTCCAGGGTACGGCCGTCTGGGGAGACTACCTTTTCAGCCTTCGCAACACCGGTCTTTGCGTAGTGATAGACCTTAAAAAGAAATCCCTGGTCAGCGAGTTCGCCCTCGCCTCCTACGGGGTCGAGAATCACGCCAACGACGCTTTCTTCTCGGGAAGATACTACCAGGAAGGAGACCGCTTCCCTCTTCTTTACGTGTCCCAGTGCAAGAGTAAACCTGTCACGGAGATAGGTACGGAGGCCACAGACACGCTCTCACGCCTTCTTTTTGTCGAGAGGGTCCTGACGGACGAGGATGGCAAGCCATGCGGAACCCAGCTCGTGCAGGTCATCTCATACGTGCCAAAGGAGTGGAACTCCCGCCTTTGGATCTATGACCCGTACAACCCGGGAGAAATCTACTGTTACGGCAACATAAACGGCAACGCCAAGGAAGGCAACAGGATAGCGTTCAAAGTGTTTGACTTCCCGGAGCTGGACAAGGACAGATTCGTGGTGGAGCTAAGCGATGGCGACGTGAAGGACAGCTTCTACTTCGACGAGTACCTTCCGAAGGGCAGTCGGGGTCCGCAAAACAACATCCTTCAGGGAGGATTCGGTTACAAAGGACTTATCTTCCTGCCAGTGGGAGTTGGTCATGACCAATATCCATCGGAGCTTTTCTGGATCGACATCAAAAACAGGGACCGCTACGGATATTTTGACTATACGGACGTGATCCCGTGCGAGATGGAGGACATGGATATTTGGGGAAAGAAGGCTGTCTGCACGACCAACAGCCGCGACAAGACTCGCCCCGTTTTCGCCTTTTCTCTCAAGGATTTTTTCCTATCTTTGCAACGCCTTTAACAAAACGACAAATCAAATAAACCATATATGGCACTTATAGACAATATCATCGCACGCGCTAAATCTAACAAGCAGCGCATCGTGCTCCCTGAGTCTTTGGAGGAGCGCACTATCACAGCGGCGGATATGGCTCTCGCAGACGAGCTCGCTGACATCATTCTTATCGGTAACCGCGAGGAGATTCTCGCATACGCCGCTAAGCTCGGACTTAAGAACATCGACAAGGCCACTATCATCGACCCTGCCACCTCAGAGAAGACCGAGGAGTACGCACAGCTTCTTTTCCAGCTCCGTCAGAAAAAAGGCATGACCATAGAGAAGGCTCGTGAGCAGGTTCTCGACCCTCTTTACTTCGGTTGCCTTATCATCAAGAGCGGAGACGCTGACGGTCAGATCAGCGGCGCCCTCTCAACAACCGGCGACACACTCCGTCCTGCTCTTCAGATCATCAAATGCGCTCCTGGCATCTCATGCGTCAGCGGCGCCATGCTCATGATCACCCAGACTCCTCAGTACGGTGAGAACGGTGTTCTTGTCATCGGTGACGTAGCCGTTACTCCTGCTCCTGACGCTAACCAGCTCGCCCAGATCGCTGTCTGCACAGCCCAGACCGCCAAGAGCGTAGCAGGCTTCGAGGATCCTCGCGTAGCGATGCTTTCATTCTCTACCAAAGGCTCGGCTAAGCACGAGGTTGTTGACAAGGTAGTTGAGGCTACCGCCCTCGCCAAGGAGCTCGCCCCTGAGCTAAAGATCGACGGAGAACTCCAGGCAGACGCCGCTTTGGTTCCTTCAGTGGGCGCGAAAAAGGCTCCAGGCTCAGAGATCGCCGGTAAGGCCAACGTCCTTGTGTTCCCTAACCTCGAGGTCGGAAACATCGGTTACAAGCTTATCCAGCGCCTCGGTAACGCTGACGCTATCGGACCTATCCTCCAGGGTATCGCCCGTCCTGTCAACGACCTCAGCCGCGGCTGCTCAGTTGACGATATCTATAAGATGGTAGCTATCACCGCTTGCCAGGCGATGGACGCTAAATAATCACTGGCGCATATCAACAAAGAACCCTCCGTCAACTTCAGAGCTGACGGAGGGTTTCTTTAAATAGACACGGCAGAGACTATTGGTAGTCCTCTTCCGTCGGACGATATTCGAGAATGTCGCCAGGCTGGCAATCCAATGCCTGACAAAGAGACTCCATCGTGGTGAAACGGAGCGCCTTCGCCTTGCCTGTCTTCAAGATTGACAGGTTGCTTGGGGTTATCCCGATTTTCTCCGCGAGCTCACCGGAGGACATTTTCCTCCGGGCGAGCATCACGTCAATATTCACTACGATAGGCATAATTTAGTTCTCCTGCTCCTGGACCTCCTCAGCCTTAGCCTCAGCGCCCTTGAGATAGTTAGGAAGGTTCATACCGGCCATCTTGAAAAGATCATCAAGAGGAGGTACTGACTTCATCATGTTAGAGATGAAATTAGAGGTAGCTGTGGTACCTTCCGCGCTGCCTGCGCCGTCCCAAACGGTAACCTTGTCGATCTTGATGCCCTTGACAGCCTCGACCTGGGTCTTGACCAGTTCAGGAAGTTTGTCAGCGATAAGCATGAGGATAGCCTGCTGAGGGTCGCCTGCGGCAGCCCCGACGAGCTGATTGAAACCGGCTGCCTGCTTAGAGAGAATCTCGAGTGTACCGCGTGCCTGAGCGTCCATCTTAGCGAAGATAGCGTCTGCCTCTCCTTTCGCCTTGCGACGAATCATCTCGGCCTCAGCCTCAGCGTCGATAATGGCTTTCTCCTTCTCGATCTGAGCGGCGACCACGACGTTAGCCTGCTGGGTAGCTTTCTCCCTCTCGGCACGTGCGAGCTCGGCGTCACGCTCTGACTTATAAGCCTCCTCGAGAGCCTTAGCGGCCTGGACTTTCTCAGCTGCTACGGCGATACGAGCGGCCTCAGCCTCTTTCTCACGACGAAGGGCGTCTGACTGAGCGATAGCGATCTTGGAGTTGTTCTCTCCCTCGACTGCCTTAGCGTTTGCGTCAGCGGTGTTGATACGGGTATCTCTGTTAGTCTCGGCGATACGGATATCCTTATCCCTGTCAGCCTCGGCCTTACCGATCTCACCATAACGGTTCTGCTCTGCCACGCTCTTCTTAGCGTCGTTGATAGCCTTAGCGGCAGCCTCTTTACCGAGAGCCTCGATATAACCTGACTCGTCACGGATATCGGTCACGTTCACGTTGATAAGCTTAAGACCTATCTTGCGGAGCTCGGCCTCGACGTTTGTAGAGACATTGGCGAGGAATTTATCACGGTCGGAGTTGATCTCCTCGATATCCATGGTAGCGATGACAAGACGGAGCTGACCGAAGAGGATATCGGTAGCGATGTTGCGGATGTCCTCGATAGAAAGACCGAGAAGACGCTCAGCGGCGTTTGTCATGTTCTCTGTCTCTGTGCTGATACCGACGGTGAAGCGGCAAGGGACGTCCACGCGGATGTTCTGCTTTGAAAGGGCGTTGGTAAGGTTGCACTCGATAGAGATAGGAGTGAGGTCAAGGAACGCATAGCTCTGGAAAACAGGCCAGATGAATGAGGCGCCACCGTGGATACACTTAGCGGAGCCGCTGCGGCCGGTCTTACCGTAAACTACGAGAATCTTGTCTGATGGACAACGTCTGTAGCGTTTGAGGATAGCTGATATCGTGACAAAACATACGGCCACGATAATGAGTACTAGATAAATTGACTGCATAATATTAAATAATTAATGAGTTCTGTGATTCGACTAGAAGAGTATTTTCGGAGATGACCTCCACGACGCGGATCTGTGCGCCGGTAGGCAGAGCTTCGCCGTCAGTTACAGCGCCGTACTCACGGACGGAGTTATTGATCGTGATCTGGACCTTGCCTTCGCCTGAGCGCTCGCCAGGGATCGCGAGATAAACGCTGCCAAGACATCCGACAGCGTCCTTGCGGACGTTGATATTGCCGCTCGCCTGCATGCTGTAGAGCCATTTGAAAAGGTACATCACCAGCACTACAAGAGCCACGCCGATAAGCAATGCCACAAACGCGAGAAGAGCGATGGAAGAGATCTTGTCCTTCAGAAGGATGGCGGAC
>JAKSJJ010000300.1 GCA_024398335.1 Bacteroidales bacterium
AAGAATTTTCTCATAATTATTTGATTTAGATTGAATTAATAATCGGGTCAACTATATCAAAACTTCCGCTGACCTGTTCTGAGGCAGCCCTGCAGCCTCCCTTGCAACGACTGTAAAGCGAGCAGTCACGGCATTGCTCAGGCACAGTGTCATAACGGTTTTTATTGGCGTCATCCGAGAGAATATCCCCTATCGGACGATCCCAGATATTGCCGAGCACAAAAGGAGAATGATTGCAAAAACGCACATCCCCTTTATAAGAAACGGCCAAAGGGCGTGAGCTCACATCCGTACTGCACGAGGTGAACACTACGCCTGGATAATCCCTCGAATCTAGGACACAAAGCGGCGTACACACTCCGCTGACAAAGCGCATCTGTTTATGGGCCAGAGCGAAATCGCTGACAGTCTTGAAAGCCTCCTTCAACTGAGTTCGAGAGAGCATCAGCGCCTCACTGTTTTTTAAGCCGTTACCTCCGAGATTGAAGCGGTTGACCATCACGGTGTGGACGCCAAGCTTCGCATAAAACTCCAAGGTCTGGGGCAGAGTCTCAAGGTTTTCCGCGGTAAGGATAAGGACAGTGGCGACCTTCGAGCCTCCCAGAATAGAGACAGCGTTCCTGATAGCCGCGACCGCCTTTTCCCATGATCCCGAAAGGCAGGTCAAGGAGTCATGGACAGCAGGAGCGCTGCTAAGCAGAGGAATCTGCACGGCGGCGACGCCTATATCCCTGAAATTCAGAAGGTCGTCTTCTTTCAGGAGCGTTCCGTTAGTGAGGACATTGACTCCGCTGCCGGCGAAACGGCAGGTCAGAGCGAGGTCAGCCACATTATTTTTCAGAAGCATGGGCTCTCCGCCGGAGAAAGCGAAAGAATCGACCTTCGCCTGATCCAGCAGACGCTTCAATGTCTTGCGGGCGAGCTTAGGGTCCGCGGGAGCACAACCATCCGGGCGCCAATGATTATAACAAAAGCGGCAATTTTGATTGCACGCCTCTGTCAGTTCAAACACGATATGCCCAAGATGAGAGCGCATAACGGAATTACTTGAGAGTAAAGTAGCTGCATCCGATAACGTTCTCGAACGAATCGGCGCTTTCATCGCTGCCGTAGATGTCGATTTCTATCTTGCCCTTGTATGCGACTTCCTTTATAGGGATGATACGGTCCTCGCCGATCGCTCCTTCCCAAAGAAGGCCAGGCTCCTGTCCTTCGACAATTGAGTAAACCCTATAATTCAAATATTTGAATTCGCAGCAGCGAATATTTACAGCGACCACGTCACCAGCGGACAATACGCCATCACTTCCCTCTGGAAGCGTGAACTCCACTATCTGAGCAGGCATGTCATAGCACATCACTTCTGTGTCATAGCATGTGACCGTAGGGCTGCATCCTCCGCATGAGGCGGCAAGGAATGAGCTGGCTGTCAACATCAGACCTCCGAGGCGGAATTTGGCTCTGATGGCCTTGGCGCTCTTTCCTCCGCTGAGGAAAACCCATACACAAGCTCCGGCGAACGCTACGGCGAGCAGAGCATAAAGTAATGAATATTTCAGTTTCATATCAGGTTAAATTTATTTTTCTTCTTTAGCTGATGCTGACAGGGTCCCCATGATTTCCGCTCCCTGCTCGTCCGTGAAAGCAGCGTAATATTTAGGCAACAC
>JAKSJJ010000301.1 GCA_024398335.1 Bacteroidales bacterium
CCCTGCATAATTTCGGCATAGCCCAGGGCTGTCCGTCAAAGGCCGACTCTACCAATCCTTACGAGCAAAGAGGCATAGACAAGCTGCCGTACATCCCCGCTCTGACCTCCGTATGGTGGTTCCAGCAAGATGTCGTCCTGGAGGCCTACTCACAGATAGTGATATCCATCTACGCCGCGATTGACCACACCCAGGAAATCCCGAACTCCGTGGATCTCTCAAAGGCCGACTACGTCATGTACGACCCCGAGGTGTTCAATAACTCCCGCTACTACTTCGCCCCTTACTCCGAGATCGACAAGTCCCACTACATGAAGACTTTCTCATACGCCGCTATGACTGACTCTTGGGCCCTTAGCTTCAAGTCTCCTTGCCTGTTCATCTTCCAGGACGAGAGCACAAGCCCTGAGGCCTTCGTGAAGAACATGGACAACATAGAGGACCCGGACGGAAAAGGCACCCAGAACTGCGCTAAGATAAGTAAGGAACTGGTCCTTGACGGAGTCGAGGTTTTCGACTCTAAAGACCTGTCAGTCAGCCACAAACGCCTTGCCTCATCTGTGGACGCGGGAAGAGTCGTGTCCATCGAGAGAAACGGCTATTCGGTCTATCGTAACGTGGATAAGGAAGCCACCGAGGCCCTTCAGGAGAATCAGGGCAAGATAGTCTATGGCTACAATCTTGGCACCCAGGACATCGAAAGCGGCTCGACCGACCCTTCAGGAATAGACGCTGAAAAATCCCTCGAGGCAGGGGCGCATGTAATATATCAAGACACAAACAACTCGACGAAGGACTTCCACCTTCGCAGACAGGCATCAATAAAGAAATGAGGAAATTCGCTATAATATTGGCGGCCCTTTTGATGCCGCTTTTAAAGGCCCCGGCGCAGGAATACCCGGCGCCCCAGTTCGAGCTTGTACAAGGCGCGTCAGGCTGGCTCCAAAGCACAAACAGAGCCGGACTCTATGCTCTCCCCCTTCAAAAAATCATGAAGGCGCAGGCGACGGCGATAAAATCCGACGGAGGACACATAGACATCAGCGAGGGGGCGAATTCTCTTCAGGCGGGCGTCGAGGCGAAGGCCTATGCCCACGCCATGGACAAGTTCACCTTCTACGGGCAGATGGGCTATAATCATTTCAGTTACTGGGACATAGGAGGTCCGGTGCTGCTTAACCCGAGCTACAACCCTGTCAATTTCTACGAGTATCCCGACAATAATCACGGCAAGAAGACAAAGGAGCTTTACAGCCTCGAGGGAGGTTTCTCGTACAAGATAAGCGAGGGCTTCTCGCTAGGAGTAGGAGGATTATTCGAGTCCGGTAATTTCGCCAAGCGCAAGGATCCTCGCAACATCAACCGTTGGATGGATTTCGGATTCTCGCTAGGACTGATGAACAGATTCTCGGACAGTTTCGCGTTAGGAGCGGATTTCAGGTATGAAAGGACCATAGAGTCTGTCTCATCGCGTACCTACGGACAGACAGGAGAGAATTATTTCTATTTCATCGACTACGGAGCATACCTTGGAAAGGTGGAGGTGCTGGGCTCGGACAATTACTTTATCAGCGCCAGCGCGGAGCGTCCGATGTTGAATAATTTCCTCGGCGGAGCTCTCCAGGCGGAGTTCGG
>JAKSJJ010000302.1 GCA_024398335.1 Bacteroidales bacterium
CGAGATCTACACTCTTACCCTACTCGACGCTCTTCTCCTTGGAGTAAGCGATGATCTCAGACTCATAGCACTCCCTGGAACCGTCACAGATAATCGAAGCGAATTCCTTTTTGAAAACACTCGTGATCAAATCCTCATTCTGGCTCATAGGCAGCCATATCCACATTGCCACGTTCTTCAAGTTTGAAAGATCGTTATGCTCAGCGACAAATCCGGTCTCCACGAGCGGATGCTTAAGCACGCTGCCGTCAAGATAACCTTTGACTACATCCTCAGAGCCTACGATGACCCATCCGTTGAGATATGTGAAATGAGTCTCCTTCTCAATAGCGAAGGCATCTCCGAGCACGGAGGCTGCGAAAGACTTGAACTTATACTTATGACATGCGGGAGTATACTGGTCAGCCGCCAGGATCTTCTGTCCATGGAAAAGAGTCTTTCGCTCAGCGTCAGGAGCCCTCATCAGAAGTACGCTCTCCACAGCGCCGTCATATAGGAAAGAAGCCACGGCGACCTCCTTAGGAGCAAGGGCGGATATCCAATCCGACGGGGCCACACCGGCACCCTTCTGAAGCGATTTCTGACGGGCCAGGAACTTAGACAGACCGATGCGCGAATCCGCGAATTCCTGATAGGAGCTGACATAAACCGAGAAGTCTTTGATAGGCAGGGAGAAAGCCCAATATGTCTTTTTAGGAAGCATGGAAGCCACCTGAGGCACACCACCTTGCACCTTCGCGAAGACGTGCATGAAATCGTCAGCGTCCTTACCGGTGCTCACGACGCCCTTGAGGAGCATTCGCTCGCTGGAATTCTTCTCGAAGGAGAGCACAGTCCATTTTCCTATCTTTTTAAAGAAGCTGGCGTAATCGAGATACTTCTTGGTGGTAATCGACGAGAATATCTTGCCGAACTTGCCATGGCTGATATACAAGACATTAGAGCCCTTGACCTGCTTATACGCCGTCATGAACCCTTCCGCGTTATGAACAGATGAGCCCTCACGCAAATGTCCGAGAGAAGACTTGACAAGATTTGAGGCAGTCGATACGATAAGCACCGAATGTCCCTTGGCCGGAGAGTCCTGGGCCTGACCGTCAAACCAGGCAGAAGACAAGCCGAGTGAGTCCGCCATGGAACGGACAGCGGATATGCCGCCGACCGCTGATGAGGAGGCCTCCCCCGCATCCAGGACAAAGACCGGCATCAGATCCCCGGTATAATGGAAAGACACGGCGCTCTGTGAAGAGCTCACGTCCTGAAGCTGTCCGTTCCTGAACCTACGCTCGACACAAGACATGAAAGACAGGAATTCAGGGGCGGCAGCTGAAGCTACAGGCTCCCATGAAGTAAGGGTCTTATCTGTATACAAACGGGCCAGATCAGACAATTTCTGACATGACAGTACGGCCACGGCGTCCGTAGGGACAGCGCATAAGGCCGAATATGAGACAGAAGCCTTCTCCGTACCCTCGTCACTGACGATCTTTGTATATAACGCCCCGAAAACAGCCGCCGCCACAAGGACAGCCGCCGCTATAAGCCATAAGATCACAGTGATTATACCCCTCTTCATAATAACTTACAAATATAAGAAGAATCAAGCACTCCACAATCGTCATC
>JAKSJJ010000303.1 GCA_024398335.1 Bacteroidales bacterium
CTGCCGACGTGCCAGCGTCACCACAATGGTCACTGCTAAGGGGCAGGAGCATTTCATGCAGATGTTCTGCATGAAATGAGGGAAAAGTGAAAAAGGAAAAGGTAAAAATAAAGATTACTCTTTCCCTTAAAAAAATTTGCCGAAAAAAACTAATTTCTATTTTTCACTTATCCCTTATCCCTTTTCCCTTTTATGTGGAAATCACCAACCCGTTACCCTCACCGTGCCGGCCATTGCTACACGGTGAAGGGATTTTCCAAACTCCTGAAGAACCTCTCACGTGAGCAGAAGTTTACCCCTCAGCAGCTACGTAACCTGAAAGCCTTGTACCTCGGTACAGACTTTCAGGAGTACCTCGACGAAGAAGGTATCTATCGCCGCTCCAATGGTCTGTGGCGCCTCGGAAGGAAATTGCATTACGCCTACCGCGTCTCGTCTGTATTCAAGCTCGTAGAGCGCTCAGGCATGTTCTGGTGTTATTACAATAACTCAGGAGAAATGATCGCCTTCAAATCGCCGGCGACAGAGACCCACCCCCCAACCCCCTCCCGTTAAATAGGGAGGGGGAGTGATTACTCTGCTACTAAATTATTACTATGACTATATATGAACGATAATATAACTAACTACTCCCCCTCCCTAATAACGGGAGGATTTCTGCCCCCGCTGTTCGGGGGAGAGAGGGGGTGCGGAGGTAAGGGGGGTGGGTCTGCTTTGGATCTGCTCGACGCCGAAATCAAGCAGCTTGACGCCAAGGAGGTGTCGGCGCATCCGGAGTGGGATGAGGTCGTGGAGCGACTGGAGAAGTGTTTCATCGACCGAGACACGCAGCTCATCGAGCAGAAGCATCTGCTGGAGATCAATGGCGTGAAATGTTTCCCGCGTGGCGATCTCATCGCCTTGTCAGGCAAAGAGAAATGTGGTAAGACCACCGCGTGTAGAATCATCGCAACAGCCTTACTGAAAGGAGAATATGATGTGATGAGAGCGCTCGAAGAGAACCTGCGTATCCTCTGGATTGACACCGAGCAGGCGCGTATCTCCACACGCACCGTAAGCCGTGGCATAGACATGATGTGTGGCTTCCGTCCGACGGCCGATCAGATCCGCTTCCTCAACCTCCGCGAGTGGGGTGATAAGCCTTCCATGCGAATTGTCCTGCAGGTGATGTTCGACAGTTTCCGTCCCGACTTCGTCATCCTCGATGGTATCCGAGACTTCATCGACGACTTCAATGATGTCCGCGAATCGGCCGACATCGTCCTCGAAGTGATGCGACTCTCCAGTGGCGTATCGGCCGAAGAAGCCAAGGAGAAAAAACTACACGAACGCCTGCCATGCAGCATCGCCTGTATCCTGCACCAGAACAAGCCGAAAGATGACAATAACATGCGAGGCCATCTGGGTACCGAACTGGCGAACAAAGCTGGTGAAGTGTGGGAGTCGACACGTAGTGAAGGAGGTATTTTCGAGTTAACTCAGACACGCTCCCGCACCCGTCCTCTCGAAGAAGCGATCCGCTTCAAGGTCTTCTCTAAGACGTATGTCGATGCTACGGGAAGAGTGGAGGAGATTGGAATCCCGGAGATTT